>NZ_JUMS01000053.1:0-99150 GCF_001059415.1 Enterobacter sp. 940_PEND | reverse complement strand
GTAATCGTTCCCTCTCCCTGTGGGAGAGGGTTAGGGTGAGGGCATCAGGCCGCGCCTTACTTCTTCACCTGCGCCTTAAACTTATTCATCCACACCAGCAGTTCAAACACGCCGAAAATAAACACGCGCAGCTGCTGCCAGCCCGTCATCTGCGGGCCGTCTTTCGGCAGACCGTTTTTCAGCATCACCATCTGCAGGGCGTGCATGAACGACGTGAAAATCAGCGCGACGTTAACGAAAATATTCATCGGGCGCGGGAACGGGTGCACCAGATTTAAAATCAAAAATGCCCAGACGCCCAGCATCAGCAAACGTCCCAGGTTAATCAGTACCGGCATCGGAGCCTCCTTGTGCCTGACGGTGATAAAGACGATAGGCCACCTGACCAGCGACCTTTTCGCGGTGCAGATCCCAGTGGGCGGGAACCGGCGGCAAACCGTTTTCCACTTCGCTTTCAACGTAAATTAGCGCGTCATCCGCCAGCCAGCCGTTTTGCTCCAGCAGGGATAACGTCTCTTCCAGCAGCCCCTTGCGGAACGGCGGATCGACAAACACCACGTTATGCGGCGTGCCTTTCTGCGCAAGAAAACTCAGCGTGTTGGTGTTCACGACTTTGGCGTTGCTCGCCTTTAGCGTCGCCAGATTTTGCTGCAGCGTCTGCGCAACGCCGCGCTCCATCTCCAGCAGCGTGGCGCTGGCGGCATAGCGCGACAGCGCTTCCAGCCCCAGCGCGCCGCTTCCGGCGAAGCAGTCCAGGCAGTGGGCGTCTACCATTGACGGGGCCAGCCAGTTAAACAGCGTCTCGCGCACGCGGTCGGTAGTAGGGCGTAAACCGGGGCTGTCCGGCACCGGTAATTTCCGGCCTCGCCACTGACCGCCGATAATACGAATTTGACCGGCCGGGGCGCGGTTGGGTTTCTTCATCTCAGGAAAGCTCTGTTAACAATTGGCCTGCGATTGCGGGCGGTGATGTCAATTAAGTAAAGTGTTAGACTATTTCATCATTTTTTTAGCTTCCATGTATATAGCGCCGCGAGGAGTGTAGTCGCAGATGGCAAAACAAAAAAAACGTGGCTTCTTTTCCTGGCTGGGCTTCGGTGAAAAAGAGCAAGAAACAGAACAGAAAACCGAAGAGCAACAAGCCGTTGAAGAGCAGTCGCAGCCTGAAACGCCTGTAGAAACCGCCGCGGTAGTCGAAGCGGAAGAAACGGCGCACAGCAAAGAAGAGATTGAATCCTTTGCACAAGAGGTGGTTGAGGTCACTGAACAGGTTCAGGAGAGCGAGAAGCCAGAACCGATTATCGTTGAGGACATTACCGAAGCGCCACAGGCCGTTATCGAACATGAAGAGCTGCCGCTGCCGGAAGAGGCGAAAGCCGAAGAGGTTTCTGCCGAAGAGTGGCAGGCGGAAGCGGAAACCGTTGAAATTGTTGAGGCGGTGGAAGAAGAAGCCGCACTCGAGCCAGAGCTTACCGACGAAGAGCTGGAAGCCCAGGCGCTGGCGGCAGAAGCCGCGGAAGAAGCGGTCATCGTCGTGCCGGTAGAAGAGCAGGCCGAAGAAGAGAGCGTCCAGGAGCAGGAAAAACCGACCAAAGAAGGTTTCTTCGCGCGCCTGAAGCGCAGCCTGCTCAAAACCAAAGAAAACTTAGGTTCCGGATTTATCAGTCTGTTCCGCGGCAAGAAGATCGACGACGATCTCTTTGAAGAGCTGGAAGAACAGCTGCTGATTGCGGACGTCGGCGTGGAAACCACCCGTAAGATCATCGCCAATCTGACCGAAGGGGCGAGCCGCAAACAGCTGCGCGACGCCGAAGCGCTGTACGGCCTGCTGAAAGACGAGATGGGTGAAATTCTCGCAAAAGTTGACGAACCGCTTAATATTGAAGGCAAAACGCCATTTGTTATTCTGATGGTTGGCGTGAACGGCGTGGGCAAAACCACCACCATCGGCAAGCTGGCGCGTCAGTTCGAGCAGCAGGGCAAATCGGTGATGCTGGCGGCGGGCGATACCTTCCGCGCGGCAGCGGTTGAGCAGCTCCAGGTCTGGGGCCAGCGCAACAACATTCCGGTGATTGCCCAGCATACCGGCGCGGATTCCGCGTCCGTGATCTTCGATGCCATCCAGGCGGCGAAGGCGCGCAACGTGGACGTGCTGATTGCCGATACCGCAGGGCGTTTGCAGAACAAATCGCACCTGATGGAAGAGTTGAAGAAAATCGTCCGCGTCATGAAGAAGCTGGACGAAGACGCGCCGCATGAAATTATGCTGACCATTGATGCCAGCACCGGACAGAACGCCATCAGCCAGGCGAAGCTGTTCACTGAAGCGGTAGGACTGACCGGGATCGCGCTGACCAAGCTGGATGGCACCGCGAAAGGCGGGGTGATCTTCTCCGTGGCCGATCAGTTCGGCATTCCTATCCGCTACATCGGTGTGGGCGAGCGTATTGAGGATTTACGTCCGTTTAAAGCGGACGACTTTATTGAGGCATTATTTGCCCGAGAGGACTAACAATGATTCGCTTTGAACACGTCAGCAAGGCCTATCTCGGTGGGAGACAAGCGCTGCAGGGGGTGACATTCCACCTGCAGCCGGGCGAGATGGCATTCCTGACCGGCCATTCCGGCGCGGGGAAAAGTACCCTGCTCAAGCTTATCTGTGGGATCGAGCGGCCAAGCGCCGGGAAAATCTTTTTCGGCGGCCATGAGATCAGCCGCCTGAAAAACCGCGAAGTGCCGTTCCTGCGTCGTCAGATCGGCATGATTTTCCAGGATCACCACCTGCTGATGGATCGCACCGTTTTCGATAACGTGGCCATTCCGCTGATTATTGCCGGCGCCAGCTATGACGATATCCGCCGTCGCGTCTCTGCGGCGCTGGATAAGGTCGGGCTGCTGGACAAAGCGAAGAACTTCCCGATCCAGCTCTCCGGCGGTGAACAGCAGCGCGTGGGCATCGCCCGCGCGGTGGTGAACAAGCCTGCCGTACTGCTGGCGGATGAACCGACCGGTAACCTGGACGATGCTCTGTCAGAAGGGATTTTGCGTCTGTTTGAGGAATTTAACCGCGTAGGAGTCACCGTATTGATGGCGACGCACGACATCGGGCTCATTTCCCGTCGTTCGTACCGCATGCTGACCCTGAGCGACGGGCATTTGCACGGAGGCCACGGTGAACAAGCGTGATGCAATAAACCAGATTCGGCAGTTCGGGAACCGGTTTGACCGTTTCCGTAAGCCGCAGGGCGGTGGTGACGGCAATCGTAATGCGCCGAAGCGCCAGAAGGCCGCGCCAAAACCGGCCTCCCGTAAAACCAACGTGTTCAACGAGCAGGTGCGCTACGCTTTCCACGGCGCGCTGCAGGATCTGAAAAGCAAACCGCTGGCGACGTTCCTGACGGTGATGGTGATCGCCATCTCCCTGACGCTGCCAAGCGTCTGCTATATGGTCTATAAAAACGTCAACCAGGCGGCCTCACAGTATTATCCGTCTCCGCAGATCACGGTCTATATGGATAAAGCGCTCGATGATAACGCCGCCGCGCAGGTGGTTGGGCAAATCCAGGCCGAGCAGGGCGTGGAGAAGGTCAACTATCTCTCACGTGAAGACGCGCTGGGCGAGTTCCGTAACTGGTCTGGCTTTGGCGGCGCGCTGGATATGCTCGAAGAGAACCCGCTGCCCGCCGTTGCGGTGGTGATCCCGAAGCTGGATTTCCAGGGGACCGATTCGCTTAACACCCTGCGCGATCGCATCACGCGCATTAAGGGCATTGATGAAGTGCGCATGGACGACAGCTGGTTTGCGCGTCTCTCTGCCCTGACCGGGCTGGTAGGACGCGTCGCGGCGATGATTGGCGTGCTGATGGTGGCGGCGGTCTTCCTCGTCATCGGTAACAGCGTGCGCCTGAGCATTTTCGCCCGTCGCGATACCATCAACGTGCAGAAACTGATTGGTGCAACGGATGGTTTCATCCTCCGACCGTTCCTTTACGGCGGTGCACTGCTCGGTTTTTCCGGTGCATTTCTTTCACTGATATTGTCAGAAATTTTGGTGATGCGGCTTTCGTCTGCCGTCACTGAAGTGGCGCAGGTTTTCGGAACAAAGTTTGATATCAGTGGCTTAGGCTTCGATGAGTGCCTGTTGCTGCTGCTGGTTTGTTCGATGATTGGGTGGGTGGCAGCCTGGCTGGCAACCGTTCAACATTTACGTCACTTTACTCCCGACTAATAAAAGCGTGATATAATCTTTCCCTGCACCGAGATGCTCGCTCTGCAGGGAAAGCGTCCCTGTTGTCGCTTCCCCTGTTATCATCTCCATGTCACAATTTGTGCGTAATTTATTCACCGTTGCACCTGGAACTTGTGGATAAAATCACTGTCTGATAAAAGAGTGAATGCTAATCTCGTTGCTCAAACGCTTTGGCATGGTTGTTGCCTGACGGGGACGACCAGGACCAGAAGAAACATTGAGAGGAATGAATGACCAAAGAAATGCAAACTTTAGCTTTAGCCCCTGTTGGTAACCTGGAATCTTATATCCGGGCTGCGAACACCTGGCCGATGTTAACGGCCGAGGAAGAAAAGGAGCTTGCTGAAAAGCTGCATTACCAGGGCGATCTGGAAGCAGCGAAAAAGCTGATCCTGTCTCACCTGCGCTTTGTTGTTCACATTGCTCGTAACTATGCGGGCTATGGCCTGCCGCAGGCGGACTTGATTCAGGAAGGTAATATCGGCCTGATGAAGGCTGTGCGTCGCTTTAACCCGGAAGTGGGTGTGCGACTCGTCTCCTTCGCTGTGCACTGGATCAAAGCAGAAATTCATGAATACGTGCTGCGCAACTGGCGTATCGTGAAAGTCGCCACGACAAAAGCGCAACGCAAACTGTTCTTCAACCTGCGTAAAGCCAAGCAGCGTCTGGGCTGGTTCAACCAGGATGAAGTGGAAATGGTGGCGCGCGAGCTGGGCGTAACCAGCAAAGACGTGCGTGAGATGGAATCCCGTATGGCCGCGCAGGACATGACCTTTGATATGTCCTCCGACGACGACGCATCTGACAGCCAGCCGATGGCACCGGTTCTGTATCTGCAGGATAAAACCTCGAACTTTGCTGACGGCATCGAAGAGGATAACTGGGAAGATCAGGCCGCGAACAAGCTGACCCATGCGATGGAAGGCCTCGACGAGCGTAGTCAGGATATTATCCGCGCCCGCTGGCTGGACGAAGACAACAAGTCCACGCTGCAGGAGCTGGCCGACCGCTACGGCGTTTCTGCGGAACGTGTCCGTCAGCTTGAAAAGAACGCCATGAAAAAACTTCGCGCCGCTATCGAAGCGTAATTTCCGCGAAGTACACCGAGAACCCCTGGATGAAAGTCTGGGGGTTTTGTTTTTTTGGCGCCCGCTCTGGCGAATTCCCTCCCCCTGGCAAACACTTACTGATGCGCTAAGCAGGCGACTTTCTCAGGGGGACAGGGTGAAAAATAACGAACTGAACGACCGGCGTTTACAGGCGACGCCGCGCGGCATCGGCGTGATGTGTAACTTCTACGCCGATAAAGCTGAAAACGCCACGGTGTGGGACGTGGAAGGTAACGAGTACATCGACTTCGCCGCCGGGATCGCGGTGCTGAATACCGGCCATCGCCATCCAAAAGTCATTTCCGCTATTGAAAAACAGCTCCACGCGTTTACCCATACGGCGTACCAGATTGTGCCGTACGAAGGCTATGTGGCGCTTGCCGAGCGTATCAACCAGCGCGTGCCCGTTGACGGTCCGGCCAAAACCGCATTCTTCTCCACGGGGGCTGAGGCGGTCGAAAACGCGGTCAAAATTGCCCGGGCGTACACCAAACGTCCCGGCCTTATCACCTTCGGCGGCGCGTTCCACGGCCGCACCTTTATGACCATGGCGCTGACCGGCAAAGTTGCGCCGTACAAGATCGGCTTTGGCCCGTTCCCCGGTTCGGTGTATCACGCGCAATATCCGAATGAACTGCACGGCGTCAACACGGCGGAAGCGTTGAAAAGCCTGGAACGCATCTTTAAAGCGGATATCGCACCCGACCAGGTCGCGGCCATTATTCTCGAACCGGTTCAGGGAGAGGGCGGTTTCAACATTGCGCCAGCTGATTTTATGCAGGCGCTGCGCGCCCTGTGCGACACCCACGGTATTTTGCTGATTGCCGACGAGGTGCAAAGCGGCTTCGCCCGTACCGGCAAGCTGTTCTCGATGGAACACCACTGCGTGAAGCCCGATCTAATCACCATGGCGAAAAGCCTGGCGGGCGGGATGCCGCTTTCGGCGGTTTCTGGCCGTGCGGAGGTGATGGACGCACCCGCGCCTGGCGGGCTGGGCGGTACCTACGCCGGAAACCCGCTGGCGATTGCGGCGGCACATGCCGTGCTCGACGTGATTGATGAAGAGGATCTCTGCACGCGCTCGGCGCATCTTGGCCACCACCTGGTGGAAGTGCTGAATAAGGCGAAGGAACGCTGCCCGTATATCGCTGACATTCGCGCGCAGGGCTCGATGGTGGCGGTGGAGTTTAACGACCCGCAAACGGGGCAGCCTTCGCCGGAATTTACCCGCCAGGTGCAGGATCGCGCGTTGCAGGAAGGGCTGCTGCTGCTGAGCTGCGGCGTCTACGGCAACGTCATTCGTTTCCTGTATCCGCTGACTATTCCTGAAGCGCAATTCCGTAAAGCGCTGGACATTATCTCCGCGTCGCTGACACGTTAAAGCCATATGCCCGGCGAAAATCCCCGCCGGGCTTATCATATATTCATTTCAAATTAGCTATTCCAAAATCATAAAAATCGGGTATGTTTTAGCAGAGTATGCTGAAAAAGCGCGGACAGCACACCTATAACTGACATAAAGCGCTGCACAACAACATCACAACAATCGTAATAACCATAATAATGGGGAATCTCAGGATGAACATGAAGGGTAAAGCGTTACTGGCAGGATGTATCGCGTTGGCATTCAGCACCATGGCACAGGCAGACATCAAGGTGGCTGTGGTTGGCGCAATGTCCGGTCCGGTAGCACAGTACGGCGACCAGGAATTTACCGGCGCTGAACAGGCGGTTGCAGACATTAATGCTAAGGGCGGTATCAAAGGCGAAAAACTGCAGATCGTAAAATATGATGATGCCTGTGACCCGAAACAAGCGGTCGCGGTTGCGAACAAAGTGGTGAACGACGGGATCAAATACGTTATCGGCCACCTGTGTTCTTCCTCTACTCAGCCAGCGTCTGACATCTACGAAGACGAAGGTATTCTGATGATCACCCCAGCGGCGACCGCACCGGAGCTTACCGCGCGCGGCTACAAGCTGACCCTGCGCACCACCGGCCTGGACTCTGACCAGGGCCCAACCGCGGCGAAATACATCGTTGAAAAAGTGAAGCCGAAGCGCATTGCCATCGTTCATGACAAGCAGCAGTACGGTGAAGGTCTGGCGCGTTCAGTGCAGGATAACCTCAAGAAAGCGAATGCCGACGTGGTGTTCTTCGACGGGATCACCGCCGGTGAGAAAGACTTCTCCACCCTGGTGGCGCGTCTGAAGAAAGAGAATATCGACTTCGTTTACTACGGTGGCTACCACCCGGAAATGGGTCAGATCCTGCGCCAGGCGCGCGCTGCGGGCCTGAAAACCCAGTTTATGGGGCCGGAAGGCGTAGCGAACGTTTCCCTGTCTAACATTGCGGGTGAATCAGCCGAAGGCCTGCTGGTAACCAAACCGAAGAACTACGATCAGGTCCCTGCGAACAAACCTATCGTAGATGCCATCAAGGCGAAGAAACAGGATCCAAGCGGCGCGTTCGTCTGGACCACCTACGCGGCGCTGCAGTCGCTGCAGGCGGGCCTGAACCAGTCGGCCGATCCGGCTGAGATTGCCACCTGGCTGAAAGCGAATACCGTCGAGACCGTCATGGGACCACTCTCCTGGGACGCGAAGGGCGACCTGAAGGGCTTCGAGTTCGGCGTGTTTGACTGGCATGCTAACGGCACGGCGACAGACGCAAAATAAAAGCAAAAAGGCAACGTAAGTTGCCTTTTTTAATGTTTTCTCCCTCTCCCCGTGGGAGAGGGCCGGGGTGAGGGCATCAGGCAGCACAAATCAGCCCTGGCGCTTCTCCCAACCGCTCTCCTGCGCCGTAAACCCTAACGCCTGCATAAACGCCGCCATCACGCCGCGGTCTTCCACGCCCACGTCAGCCATCCACCATGAGGTCACGCTCGGGTTTTCGCGGATCACTTCTTCAATTAAATACTGTCCCACACCGCGACGACGGGTGACGTCACGCACGCGCAGCGAGTCCAGCGCCCCTTCTGTACCGCTCAGGGTTACGCGAACCGCAGCCAGCAGGCGTTCGTTAAAACGCGCGGCATAAATGCGGTGGGTCTCATCAACGCGCAGCGACGAAGGGGAATATTCCGGCCAGATCTTGCCCAGGTCGATATGATCCTGGTCGCTAAAGGTCACCAGACGCACGATAGTCAGTTTCATTAGCCACTTGTCCAAATCAGATTGAGTAGGGGCAGTGTACTCAATTTATTCACTCAGCGGCTTCCTCTTTTTATTCTCATTAACCAGGTGATTAGTTTTTTGGCAACGCGATGGGCAGTTTGAAAACACATGGATCGAAAAATAAGCAGAATTTTAACCTGAACGGTAGTGATTTATTCGGCGCTTTGTACCGTTATTTTATGCTGCAAACTGCACTTTTATTTGTTTATCTCTGCCTGATTTCAGAATATTATCTTTGCTTAATCGCCTGAAAAATAGAGATTTTAGTCTGGTTTTTGACAAAAAACTGCGCTAAACCATTAAAGGCACTGGTAAAAATAGCGTTGTTCATTAAAAGTACAGAATGCTTTTTAACCATAATAAAACAAAATATAAACACGACATCACGAATGGGGATTCAGAGATGAAAAGGAACGCGAAGACGTTAATCGCGGGGATGGTCGCACTGTCGATCTCGCATGCCGCTATGGCAGACGACATTAAGGTTGCGGTAGTGGGGGCGATGTCCGGCCCTGTTGCCCAGTGGGGTGACATGGAGTTCAACGGCGCGCGCCAGGCCATCAAAGACATCAACGCCAAGGGCGGCATCAAAGGCGACAAGCTGGTGGGCGTGGAATATGACGATGCCTGCGATCCTAAACAGGCCGTCGCGGTCGCCAACAAAATCGTCAACGACGGTATCCAGTATGTGATCGGCCACCTGTGCTCATCCTCCACGCAGCCTGCGTCTGATATCTACGAAGACGAAGGCATACTGATGATCACCCCAGGCGCAACGAACCCGGAGCTGACCCAGCGCGGCTATCAGCACATCATGCGTACCGCCGGTCTGGACTCCTCGCAGGGCCCCACCGCTGCCAAATACATCCTCGAGACCGTTAAGCCACAGCGCATTGCCATTATTCATGACAAACAGCAGTACGGCGAAGGCCTGGCGCGCTCCGTGCAGGACGGCCTGAAAAAAGGCGGCGCGAACATCGTCTTCTTCGACGGCATTACCGCCGGTGAGAAAGACTTCTCCGCGCTGATTGCCCGCCTGCAAAAAGAGAATATCGACTTCGTTTACTACGGCGGCTATTACCCGGAGATGGGACAGATGCTGCGTCAGGCGCGCGCCACCGGTCTGAAAACCCAGTTTATGGGGCCAGAGGGCGTGGGCAATGCCTCCCTGTCAAATATCGCGGGGGATTCTGCCGAAGGCATGCTGGTGACGATGCCAAAACGCTATGACCAGGATCCGGCCAACAAGGCTATCGTGGATGCGCTCAAGGCGCAGAAGAAAGATCCGAGTGGTCCGTACGTCTGGATCACCTACGCGGCCGTACAGTCTCTGGCCGCCGCGCTGGATCGCTCCGGCAGCAAAGAACCGCTGGATCTGGTTAAAGATTTAAAAGCACACGGGGCGAACACCGTGATTGGGCCGCTGAACTGGGATGAGAAAGGCGATCTGAAGGGATTTGAGTTTGGTGTCTTTAAGTGGCACGCCGACGGTTCATCCTCGGCCGCCAAATAATCATCCCACCGCCCGGCATGACGGGCGGGTATAAAAAGGTTTGCATATGTCCGAGCAGTTTCTCTATTTCCTGCAGCAGATGTTTAACGGCGTTACGCTGGGAAGCACCTACGCGCTGATCGCCATCGGCTATACGATGGTTTACGGCATTATCGGCATGATCAACTTCGCCCACGGCGAGGTGTACATGATCGGTAGCTACGTCTCCTTTATGATTATCGCCGCCCTGATGATGATGGGCATCGACAGCAGCTGGCTGCTGGTCGCCGCCGGGTTTGTCGGCGCGATTGTGATTGCCAGCGCCTACGGCTGGAGCATTGAGCGCGTGGCCTACCGGCCGGTGCGCAGCTCCAAGCGCCTGATTGCGCTGATTTCCGCGATCGGGATGTCGATCTTCCTGCAAAACTACGTCAGCCTGACCGAAGGTTCGCGCGACGTGGCGCTGCCAAGCCTGTTTAACGGCCAGTGGATTGTGGGGGCCAGCGAAAACTTCGCGGCCTCTATCACCACCATGCAGCTGGTTATCTGGGTCGTGACCTTTATTGCGATGCTCGCCCTGACGCTGTTCATCCGCTACTCGCGTATGGGACGCGCCTGCCGCGCCTGCGCGGAAGACCTGAAGATGGCGAGTCTCCTCGGCATCAACACCGACCGCGTGATTGCCCTGACCTTCGTGATTGGCGCCGCGATGGCGGCGGTGGCGGGTGTCCTGCTCGGCCAGTTCTACGGCGTGATCAACCCGTACATCGGCTTCATGGCCGGGATGAAAGCCTTCACCGCGGCGGTTCTGGGCGGTATCGGCAGTATTCCGGGCGCGATGATCGGCGGCCTGATCCTGGGCGTGGCGGAAGCGCTCTCCTCGGCGTACCTGAGCACGGAATATAAAGACGTGGTGTCGTTTGCCCTGCTGATTCTGGTTCTGCTGGTGATGCCTACCGGTATTCTGGGCCGTCCGGAGGTAGAGAAAGTATGAAACCGATGCATTTTGCAATGGCGCTGCTCTCTGCCGCCATGTTCTTCGTGCTGGCCAGCGTCTTTATGGGCGTCCAGCTTGAGCTGAATGGCACCAAACTGGTTGTCGATACCGCAGCTGACATTCGCTGGCAGTGGGTATTTATCGGTACGGCCGTGGTGTTCCTGTTCCAGCTGCTGCGTCCGCTGTTCCAGAAGACGCTGAAAAACGTCTCCGGTCCGAAATTCGTGCTGCCGGCAATCGACGGTTCTACGGTTAAGCAGAAGCTGTTCCTCGTGGCGCTGCTGGTAGCCGCCGTGGCGTGGCCGTTTGTGGTGTCTCGCGGCACCGTGGATATCGCCACTCTGACCATGATCTACGTGATTCTCGGCCTCGGTCTGAACGTGGTCGTGGGGCTCTCGGGCCTGCTGGTGCTGGGCTACGGCGGCTTCTACGCCATCGGCGCCTATACCTTCGCGCTGCTGAACCACTATTACGGCCTCGGCTTCTGGACCTGCCTGCCGCTGGCGGGGCTGGTCTCTGCCGCTGCTGGCTTCCTGCTTGGCTTCCCGGTGCTGCGTCTGCGCGGTGACTACCTGGCGATTGTGACCTTAGGCTTCGGCGAAATCGTCCGTATCCTGCTGCTCAACAACACCGAAGTGACCGGCGGCCCGAACGGCATCAGCCAGATCCCGAAACCGACCTTCTTCGGCCTGGAGTTCAGCCGTACCGCCCGCGAAGGCGGCTGGGACACCTTCAGCAACTTCTTCGGCGTGAAGTATGACCCGTCCGACCGCGTGATTTGGCTCTATCTGGTGGCGCTGCTGCTGGTGGTGATTACCCTGTTCGTGATCAACCGTCTGCTGCGCATGCCGCTGGGCCGCGCGTGGGAAGCGCTGCGTGAAGATGAGATCGCCTGCCGCTCCCTGGGCCTGAACCCGACCCGCATCAAGCTGACCGCGTTCACCATCAGCGCCGCGTTTGCTGGTTTCGCCGGAACGCTGTTTGCCGCGCGTCAGGGCTTCGTCAGCCCGGAATCGTTCACCTTTGCCGAATCCGCCTTTGTGCTGGCAATTGTGGTGCTCGGCGGGATGGGCTCGCAGTTTGCCGTTATCCTCGCGGCCATCCTGCTGGTGGTCTCACGCGAGCTGATGCGCGACTTTAACGAATACAGCATGCTGATGCTGGGTGGTTTGATGGTGCTGATGATGATCTGGCGTCCGCAGGGTCTACTGCCGATGACCCGTCCACAGCTGAAGCTGAAGAACGGGCAAGCGAAAGGAGAGCAGGCATGAGTCAGCCATTATTATCCGTTAACGGCCTGATGATGCGTTTTGGCGGCCTGCTGGCGGTCAACAACGTGAATCTGGATCTGCACAAGAAAGAGATTGTCTCCCTGATTGGTCCGAACGGCGCGGGAAAAACCACGGTATTTAACTGCCTGACCGGCTTCTACAAGCCAACGGGCGGCACTATCATGCTGCGCGATCAGCACCTGGAAGGGCTGCCTGGCCAGCAGATCGCCCGCATGGGCGTGGTGCGTACCTTCCAGCACGTGCGTCTGTTCCGCGAGATGACGGTGATTGAGAACCTGCTGGTGGCACAGCATCAGCAGCTGAAAACCGGGCTGTTCTCCGGCCTGCTGAAAACCCCGGCCTTCCGCCGCGCGCAGGATGAAGCGCTTGACCGCGCCGCCACCTGGCTCGACCGCATTGGCCTGCTGCAGCACGCCAACCGTCAGGCGAGCAACCTGGCCTACGGCGACCAGCGCCGCCTGGAAATCGTGCGCTGCATGGTGACGCAGCCGGAAATCCTGATGCTCGACGAACCGGCGGCAGGGCTCAACCCGAAAGAGACCAAAGAGCTGGACGAGCTGATTGCCGAGCTGCGCGACAGTCACGACACCACCATCCTGCTGATTGAGCACGACATGAAGCTGGTAATGGGCATTTCGGACCGTATCTACGTGGTAAACCAGGGCACGCCGCTGGCAAACGGCACGCCGGAAGAGATCCGCAACAACCCGGACGTGATCCGCGCATACCTTGGTGAGGCATAAGATGGAAAAAGCGATGTTAACGTTCGACAAGGTCAACGCGCACTACGGCAAGATCCAGGCGCTGCACGACGTCAGCCTGCATATCAATCAGGGTGAAATCGTGACCCTGATTGGCGCCAACGGCGCGGGCAAAACCACGCTGCTCGGCACCCTGTGCGGCGACCCGCGCGCCACCAGCGGGCGGATTGTGTTCGATGGTAAAGACATTACCGACTGGCAGACTGCCAGAATCATGCGCGAGGCGGTGGCGATTGTTCCGGAAGGGCGCCGCGTATTCTCGCGTATGACGGTGGAAGAGAACCTGGCGATGGGCGGTTTCTTCGCTCACCGCGATGAATACCAGACCCGCATCAAGTGGGTATACGAACTCTTCCCGCGCCTGTGGGAGCGCCGCATCCAGCGTGCGGGCACCATGTCCGGCGGTGAGCAGCAGATGCTGGCGATTGGCCGCGCGCTGATGAGCCAACCGCGCCTGCTGCTGCTGGACGAACCGTCGCTCGGTCTGGCGCCGATCATCATCCAGCAGATTTTTGACACCATTGAGCAGCTGCGCAAAGAGGGGATGACTATCTTCCTCGTCGAGCAGAACGCCAACCAGGCGCTGAAGCTCGCCGACCGTGGCTACGTGCTGGAGAACGGCCGCGTGGTGCTGGAGGATACCGGCGACGCGCTGCTGGCGAACGAGGCGGTGCGGAGCGCGTATCTGGGCGGATAGGTAAAAGCAAAAAGGCAACGCAAGTTGCCTTTTTTAGTGTTTGCTCCCTCTCCCCGTGGGAGAGGGTCGGGGTGAGGGCACCAGACCGCACCTAACCCCCCCATCCCCCTTCATACAACCATCATCCCCCTGACGCCTGGCTGTCACTTATCTGTAAACAAACAGTTATTTTTCTGTAATTCGAGCATGTCATGTTACCTCGCGAGCATAAAACGCGTGATATCGCGCATCCGGCACAATAAGAGAGATGACAATGACATCGTTACGACACACAGCTTTGGGTCTGGCACTGGGTCTGGCTTTTGCGACGAACGCAATGGCTGTGACCACCATTCCGTTCTGGCATTCCATGGAAGGGGAGTTGGGTAAAGAAGTTGACTCCCTGGCGCAGCGCTTCAACGACACCCATCCGGATTACAAAATTGTGCCGGTGTACAAAGGCAACTACGAGCAGAGCCTGAGCGCGGGCATCGCCGCCTTCCGTACCGGCAACGCGCCGGCCTTGTTACAGGTTTATGAAGTGGGTACCGCCACCATGATGGCCTCCAAAGCCATCAAGCCGGTCTATGAAGTGTTCAAAGAAGCGGGCATCAACTTCGATGAATCCCAGTTCGTGCCGACCGTAGCGGGTTACTACACCGATTCCAAAACCGGCCATCTGCTGTCTCAGCCGTTTAACAGCTCCACGCCGGTGCTGTACTACAACAAAGACGCCTTCAAAAAAGCCGGTTTAGACCCGGAGCAGCCGCCAAAAACCTGGCAGGACCTGGCGGAGTACACCGCGAAGCTGAAAGCGGCGGGGATGAAGTGCGGCTACGCCAGCGGCTGGCAGGGCTGGATCCAGATTGAAAACTTCAGCGCCTGGCACGGCCTGCCGGTGGCGACCAAAAACAACGGCTTCGACGGCACCGATGCGGTACTAGAGTTCAACAAGCCGGAGCAGGTGAAGCACATCGCGCTGCTTGCCGATCTGAACAAGAAGGGCGACTTCAGCTACTTCGGGCGTAAAGACGAATCCACCGAGAAGTTCTACAACGGCGACTGCGCCATTACCACCGCCTCTTCCGGCTCGCTGGCGGATATCCGCCACTACGCCAAATTCAACTACGGCGTGGGCATGATGCCGTACGACGCTGACGTGAAGGGCGCGCCGCAGAACGCCATCATCGGCGGAGCGAGCCTGTGGGTGATGCAGGGTAAAGACAAGGGCACCTACAAAGGGGTGGCCGAGTTCCTCGACTTCCTGGCCAAGCCTGAAAACGCCGCCGAATGGCATCAGAAGACCGGCTACCTGCCGATCACCAAAGCCGCGTACGACCTGACCCGCGAGCAGGGCTTCTACAGCAAGAACCCGGGCGCGGACATCGCGACGCGTCAGATGCTGAACAAGCCGCCGTTGCCGTTCACCAAAGGCCTGCGTCTGGGCAACATGCCGCAGATCCGCACCATCGTGGATGAAGAGCTGGAAAGCGTGTGGACCGGGAAGAAAACGCCACAGCAGGCGCTGGATTCTGCGGTAGAGCGCGGGAATCAGCTGCTGCGCCGCTTTGAGCAGTCGACGAAATCGTAAAAAAATGCCCGGTGACGCGCAGCGTTCCGGGCCTACGGATTAATGCGGCCTGATGCCTCACCCCAACCCTCTCCCCCAGGGAGAGGGAGAAAACAGAAATCGCCAGGAACCAAATCTCAATGTCATCATCCCGTCCGGTGTTCCGTTCCCGCTGGCTTCCGTACCTGTTGGTCGCGCCGCAGCTGGTCATCACCGTTATCTTCTTTATCTGGCCTGCGGGCGAAGCGCTGTGGTACTCGGTACAAAGCGTCGATCCGTTCGGGCTCTCCAGCCAGTTTGTTGGCCTGGACAACTTTACCGCGCTGTTCCATGACAGCTACTACCTGGACTCCTTCTGGACGACGATGAAGTTCAGCGCGCTGGTGACCGTCAGCGGTCTGGTTGCCTCGCTGTTTTTCGCCGCGCTGGTGGACTATGTAGTGCGCGGCAGCCGTATTTATCAAACCCTGATGCTGCTGCCTTACGCCGTGGCTCCCGCCGTCGCCGCCGTGCTGTGGATCTTCCTGTTTAACCCCGGGCGCGGGTTGATTACCCACTTCCTGGCCGAACTGGGCTACGACTGGAACCACGCCCAGAACAGCGGCCAGGCGATGTTTCTGGTGGTGTTCGCCTCGGTGTGGAAGCAGATCAGCTACAACTTCCTGTTCTTCTTTGCCGCGCTGCAGTCCATTCCGCGTTCGCTGGTGGAAGCCGCGGCGATTGACGGCGCAGGACCCATTCGTCGCTTCTTCAGGCTGTCGCTGCCGCTGATCGCCCCGGTGAGTTTCTTCCTGCTGGTGGTTAACCTCGTGTACGCCTTCTTCGACACCTTCCCGGTGATCGACGCGGCGACCGCAGGCGGTCCGGTGCAGGCGACCACGACGCTTATCTATAAGATCTATCGCGAAGGCTTCGCCGGTCTGGATCTCTCCGCCTCCGCCGCGCAGTCGGTTGTGCTGATGTTCCTCGTCATCATCCTCACGGTGGTGCAGTTCCGCTATGTCGAAAGTAAGGTGCGCTACCAATGATTGAGAACCGTCGCGGGCTGACGATTTTCAGCCATACCATGCTGATTTTAGGGATCATCGTTATCCTCTTCCCGCTGTACGTGGCGTTTGTCGCCGCCACGCTGGACACCAAAGCGGTGTTCGACACGCCGATGACGCTGCTCCCCGGCGGGCATCTGTTCGAGAACATGAAGACCATCTGGACCCGGGGCGTGGGCGCCAACAGTGCGCCGTTCTGGCTGATGATGCTCAACAGCTTCATCATGGCGTTTGGCATTACGGTCGGCAAAATTACGGTGTCGATGCTTTCGGCCTTCGCCATCGTCTGGTTCCGCTTTCCGCTGCGTAACCTCTTCTTCTGGATGATCTTCATTACGCTGATGCTGCCGGTAGAAGTGCGTATCTTCCCGACGGTGGAGGTGATCGCCAACCTGAAGATGCTCGACAGCTACGCGGGCTTAACCCTGCCGCTGATGGCCTCGGCGACCGCCACCTTCCTGTTCCGCCAGTTCTTTATGACTCTGCCGGACGAGCTGATTGAAGCGGCGCGCATCGACGGCGCGTCGCCGATGCGCTTCTTCCGCGACATCGTGCTGCCGCTGTCGAAAACCAACCTTGCGGCGCTGTTTGTGATCACCTTTATCTACGGCTGGAACCAGTACCTGTGGCCGCTGCTGATTATTCAGGACGTCAACCTCGGCACCGCCGTGGCGGGCATCAAAGGCATGATCGCCACCGGCGAAGGCACCACCCTCTGGAACCAGGTGATGGCGGCGATGCTGCTCACCCTTATCCCACCCGTAGTCATTGTTTTAGCCATGCAGCGCGCGTTTGTCCGCGGCTTGGTCGATAGCGAGAAATAAGATGGCAGGTTTAAAACTTCAGGCAGTAACCAAAAGCTGGGATGGTAAAACCCAGGTGATTCAGCCGCTGACGCTCGACGTGGCGGACGGGGAATTCATCGTGATGGTCGGCCCGTCCGGCTGCGGCAAATCCACCCTGCTGCGCATGGTGGCGGGGCTGGAGCGCGTAACCTCCGGGGATATCTGGATTGATCGTCAGCGCGTCACCGAAATGGAGCCAAAAGACAGGGGCATCGCGATGGTGTTCCAGAACTACGCCCTCTATCCGCACATGAGCGTGGAAGAGAACATGGCCTGGGGGCTGAAAATCCGCGGCATGGGCAAAGGCCATATCGACGAGCGGGTGAAAGAGGCGGCGCGCATTCTCGAGCTGGACGGCCTGCTGAAGCGCCGCCCGCGCGAGCTCTCCGGCGGCCAGCGCCAGCGCGTGGCAATGGGGCGCGCCATCGTGCGCGATCCGGCGGTATTCCTCTTCGACGAGCCGCTGTCTAACCTCGACGCCAGGCTGCGCGTGCAGATGCGTCTTGAGCTGCAGCAGCTGCACCGTCGTCTGAAAACCACCTCTCTGTACGTCACCCACGATCAGGTTGAAGCCATGACCCTCGCCCAGCGCGTGATGGTGATGAACAAAGGCGTTGCCGAGCAGATTGGTACCCCGGTGGAGGTCTACGAGAAACCGGCCACCCGTTTCGTGGCGAGCTTTATCGGCAGCCCGGCGATGAATCTGCTGGAAGGGCGTATCAGCAATGCGGGCACGCACTTTGAGCTGGAAAGCGGGATGGCATTGCCGATCAACTGGTACTATCGTGGCCACGCCGGGCGTAAGATGACGCTTGGTATCCGCCCGGAACATATTGGTTTAACCTCTCAGGCGGAAGGCGGCGTGCCGCTGGTGATGGACACGCTGGAGATGTTGGGTGCAGATAACCTAGCGCACGGGCGCTGGGGCGAGCAAAAAATGGTGGTGCGGCTGGCACATCAGGAGCGCCCTAAAGCAGGCAGCACGCTGTGGCTACACCTGCCGGAAAATCATCTGCACCTGTTTGACGGTGAAACAGGACAACGAGTATGAGCAACTGGCCTTATCCCCACGTCGTCGCCCACCGTGGCGGCGGTAAGCTGGCGCCGGAAAATACGCTGGCGGCGATTGACGTTGGCGCACGCTACGGTCACACGATGATCGAGTTCGACGCCAAGCTGTCGAAAGACGGCGAGATTTTCCTGCTGCATGACGATAACCTCGAACGCACCAGCAACGGATGGGGCGTGGCTGGCGAGCTGCCGTGGCGCGATCTGCTGAAGGTCGACGCCGGAAGCTGGTACAGCGGCGAATTCAAAGGCGAACCGCTGCCGCTGCTGGCGGAAGTGGCCGATCGCTGTCGCCTGCACGGGATGATGGCCAACATCGAAATCAAACCGACCACCGGCACCGGGCCGCTGACGGGCAAAGTCATTGCCCTGGCCGCGCGCGAGCTGTGGGAAGGGATGACCGCGCCGCTGCTGTCATCATTTGAAATCGATGCGCTGGAGGCCGCACAGGCGGCCGTGCCGGAGCTGCCGCGCGGGCTGCTGCTTGACGAGTGGCGCGAGGACTGGCGCGAGCTGACGACACGCTTAGCGTGCGTTTCTATCCATCTCAACCACAAGCTGCTGGATGAGGCGCGGGTGAAGATGCTGAAGGACGCGGGTCTGCATATTCTGGTCTACACGGTTAACAAACCCCAGCGCGCAGCCGAACTGCTGCGCTGGGGCGTGGACAGCATCTGTACCGATGCAATCGACCTGATCGGCCCGGACTTTAGTTCTGCGGATTAAGCATACTGCCATTCGACTGCGGCGGCAGCATGTGCTGCTGTCCGCTGCCTGACGACGTCATCCCCCCTAACATTCCGCCGTTTTTGTTCGGCAGCGGCTGCTCGCGCACCTGACCCTGCTGTACGCGCTGGGTATTGGCATTCATCTGATTTTGCAGGCTTTGCTGCTGCATCTGGGTCTGCGTTCTCAGTTGCTGATTGAGCATTCCTTTTTGCTGCTGCTGTTGGCTCATCATCTCCGTCTGCATACGCTGCTGGCTCGGGATAACGTAACCCTGCTGGTTCGGGTTATTCATGGTGTTGAGTGGCTGTGCGAGCGCGGCAAACGGGATCAGCGCCGCAAGAATCATCAAGCGTTTCATTGTCATTTCCTCCTTTTGAGGTCTCTCTTAAGTTTACCCCGATTTCACCATGACGATGATTTTTTAGGAGTTGTGAACCAGGCTTAAGCGGGGAATATGGATCCCTTCACCTGGAGAACAATAATGATGAAACCAACGTTTTTGCGCTGGGTCGCCATTGCCGCGCTGATGGCAGGCGGTACATTTAGCGTGGCGGCCAACCCGCCCGCGGCGCCTCCGGTCTCTTACGGCGTGGAGGAAGATGTCTTTCATCCCGTGAGGGCAACCCACGGGATGGTGGCGTCAGTGGATGCACTGGCGACCCGCGTGGGCGTCGACATTCTCAGGCAGGGCGGTAACGCGGTGGATGCAGCGGTCGCCGTCGGCTATGCGCTGGCGGTGACGCATCCGCAGGCGGGGAACCTGGGCGGCGGCGGCTTTATGATGCTGCGCACCAAAGACGGCAAAACCACCGCCATCGACTTCCGCGAAATGGCCCCTTCTCAGGCGTCCCGCGATATGTTCCTCGACGATCAGGGTAACCCTGACAGCAAAAAATCCCTGACTTCGCACCTCGCCACCGGCACGCCGGGTACCGTCGCGGGCTTCTCGCTGGCGCTGGAAAAATACGGCACGATGCCGCTGAACAAGGTGGTGCAGCCTGCCATCAAGCTGGCGCGCGACGGCTTTGTGGTAAACGATGCGCTGGCGGACGATCTCAAGACCTACGGCAGCGAAGTCATTCCGAATCACGAAAATAGCAAGGCCATCTTCTGGAAAGACGGTGAGCCGCTGAAGAAGGGCGACAGGCTGGTGCAGAAGAACCTCGCCAAAAGCCTGGAGCTGATTGCGGAGCACGGCCCGGACGCCTTCTACAAAGGGGCGATTGCCGACCAGATTGCCGAAGAGATGCAGAAGAACGGCGGGCTCATCACCAAAGCGGATCTGGCGGAATACAAGGCGGTGGAGCGCGAGCCGATTAGCGGCACCTATCGCGGATACGAGGTCTTCTCCATGCCGCCGCCGTCCTCCGGTGGGATCCACATCGTGCAGATCCTCAATATTCTCGAAAACTTCGATATGCACAAGTTCGGCTTCGGCAGCGCGGACGCCATGCAGGTGATGGCGGAAGCGGAAAAACGCGCCTACGCCGACCGGTCGGAATATCTCGGCGATCCGGATTTCGTGAAGGTGCCTTGGCAGGCGCTGACCAACAAGGCGTATGCCAAATCCATTGCCGATCAGATCGACATCAACAAGGCCAAGCCGTCGAGCGAGATCCGCCCCGGCAAGCTGGCACCGTATGAAAGCAACCAGACCACCCACTTCTCGGTGGTGGATAAAGACGGTAACGCGGTGGCGGTGACCTATACGCTCAATACCACCTTCGGCACCGGGATTGTGGCGGGCAACAGCGGCATTCTGCTGAACAACGAGATGGATGACTTCTCTGCCAAACCGGGCGTGCCGAACGTCTACGGGCTGGTGGGCGGCGATGCGAATGCGGTAGGGCCGAAGAAACGTCCGCTATCGTCCATGTCGCCCACCATTGTCGTGAAAGACGGGAAAACCTGGCTGGTAACCGGCAGCCCTGGCGGCAGCCGTATTATCACCACCGTGCTGCAGATGGTGGTGAACAGCATCGACTTTGGGATGAACGTCGCCGAAGCGACCAACGCACCGCGTTTCCATCACCAGTGGCTGCCGGACGAGCTGCGCGTGGAGAAGGGCTTTAGCCCGGACACCATCAAGCTGCTTGAACAGCGCGGGCAGAAGGTGGCGGTGAAGGAGGCGATGGGCAGCACCCAGAGCATTATGGTCGGGCCGGACGGGGCGCTGTTTGGCGCGTCGGATCCGCGGTCGGTGGATGATTTGTCGGCGGGGTATTAACGATTCCCTTCACCCTAACCCTCTCCCCGCAGGGGAGAGGGGATTGCACGGTGCGGTCTTTTCTCCCTCGCCCCTGTGGGGAGAGGGCCGGGGTGAGGGGAGTGTGTCACTTCATTCTCGCCATATAATACGCATCCACATACTCACCGTTGCGCAGGGCAAATTTCCTGCCGGTCCCTTCGATTTCAAAACCAAAATTTTTATAGAGCGCAACAGCCGCTGGGTTATCGGCAAAGACCGTTAACTCGATACGTTCGATGCGCAGCCAGTTGTCGCACAGATTAACCATTTCGCTCATGAGCCTGCGGCCAACGCCGCGACCCTGCATATCCGCAGCCACGCTGATGCCGAATGTGGCAACGTGGCCGCGACGCGGGTTTTCCATTACGTCCAGCGCCATATGTCCAATAACGCGCTGGTCCAGACAGGCAACAAGATGGCGCCGGCTTGGTTTTGTCGCAACGCGTTCGTGCCACATTTCCATTGAGGGATGAGGGAGCTGTAGCGTGTCGTGATACACATCAGGATGCGACATGATGTCGCGCAAAGCTTCTGCATCGCTGGGTTCGATGTGGCGTATCACTATCTCACTCATTCCTTATTCCTCAGTCATTTAAACGTCCCTTCCAACATCAATGACTTTAAAACTTGAGTCAACCGCTATTTTTTGCAAAAAGTATTGGACAAGTGCGAATGAGAATGATTATTATTGCTCTGCATTCAGGAAGACCGCTACGGGAACCTGAAAGCACGACATTGCTCACATTGCTTCCAGTATTACTTTAGCCAGCTTTTAGCTGGCTTTTTTTTTGTTATGGTTAGACTCAGTAACCTTCCAAAAGGACTGAGCCATGACACTACATTGCGCATTTATTGGATTTGGTAAAAGTACGACCCGCTACCACCTGCCGTATGTTCTCAACCGTAAAGACTGCTGGCACGTGACCCATATCTACCGCCGCCGCGCGAAGCCGGAAGAGCAATCCCCGCAGTATTCTCATGTCCATTTCACCAGCGATCTTGATGAAGTTCTTAACGACCCGCAGGTCAAACTGGTTGTCGTCTGCACCCACGCCGACAGCCATTTTGACTACGCGAAACGCGCGCTGGAAGCGGGCAAAAACGTGCTGGTAGAAAAACCGTTCACCCCGACCATCGCCGAAGCAAAACAGCTGTTCGCGCTGGCGAAAAGTAAAGGCCTGACCGTTACGCCGTATCAGAACCGTCGCTTTGACAGCTGCTTCCTGACGGCAAAAAAGGCGATTGAAAGCGGCAAGCTGGGCGGCATTGTGGAAATCGAAAGCCACTTCGATTACTACCGTCCGGTGGCGGAGACCCAACCCGGCCTGCCGCAGGACGGCTCGTTCTATGGTCTGGGCGTGCATACGATGGACCAGATCATCTCCCTGTTTGGCCGACCGGACCACGTGGCGTATGACATCCGCAGCCTGCGTAATAAAGCCAACCCGGACGACACCTTTGAAGCGCAGCTGTTCTACGGCGACCTGAAAGCCATCGTCAAAACCAGTCATCTGGTGAAAATCGACTATCCGAAATTTATCGTTCACGGAACCCGAGGCTCGTTCATCAAGTACGGCATCGACCAGCAGGAGACCAGCCTGAAGGCCAACATCATGCCGGGTGAGCCGGGCTTTGCGGCGGATGATTCCGTGGGCATTCTGGAATACGTAAACGATGAGGGCGTGACGGTCAGGGAAGAGATGAAACCGGAAATTGGCGACTATGGCCGCGTCTACGATGCGCTGTATGAAACTCTCACAACCGGCGCGCCGAATTACGTCAAGGAATCTGACGTTCTGACCAACCTGGAAATCCTCGAGCGGGCCTTCGAGCAGGCTTCTCCTGCCACGGTAACCCTCGCGAAATAAGCAAAAACGGCTCCTCTGCGCTTATTCATAATTTTTGAACAGAGGAGTCAATTTTCACCCTCTATGATCCCAGGCGGTTTGCGTCCACACTTACTCCATCGAAACGAACTGAGGGTGAAAACAATGATCTACTTACGCAAAGCAAACGAACGTGGTCACGCGAATCATGGCTGGCTGGACTCATGGCATTCATTCTCGTTTGCCGACTACTACGACCCGAACTTCATGGGCTTCTCCGCACTGCGCGTGATTAACGACGACGTGATTGATGCAGGCCAGGGCTTCGGTACCCACCCGCACAAAGACATGGAAATCCTGACCTATGTGCTGGAAGGGGCGGTTGAGCACCAGGACAGCATGGGCAACGAAGAGCAGGTTCCGGCGGGCGAGTTCCAGATTATGAGCGCGGGCACCGGGGTGCGTCACTCCGAGTACAACCCGAGCAAAACGGAAAAACTGCACCTGTATCAAATCTGGATCATTCCAGAAGAGACCGGCATCACGCCGCGCTACGAGCAGCGCCGCTTCGACGCGAAACAGGGCAAACAGCTGGTGCTGTCCCCGGATGCGCGTGAAGGTTCTCTGAAGGTTCATCAGGATATGGAGCTGTACCGCTGGGCGCTGGCGAAAGACGAACAGTCTGTGCACCAGATTGCCGCCAACCGCCGCGTCTGGATCCAGGTGGTGAAAGGTGAAGTGTCCATCAACGGCACCAAAGCGACAACCGCCGATGGCCTGGCCGTCTGGGATGAGCAGGCGCTCTCCGTGCATGCCGACAGCGAAAGTGAAATTCTGCTGTTTGACCTGCCGCCGGTGTAATAAATCATAAATAAATGCCCATCCTTCCCTTTGACAGGGGAAGGATGGGCTTTGTCCGTGATAAACTGAGCAAATCTTTCACTTCAAGATTTCTCAGGACGATGAAAAAGAAACGCCCCGTACTTCAGGATGTCGCCGATCGCGTCGGTGTGACCAAAATGACGGTCAGCCGTTTTTTACGTAACCCGGAGCAGGTTTCCGTGGCGTTACGTGGCAAGATTGCCGCTGCCCTTGATGAACTGGGTTATATCCCCAACCGCGCGCCCGATATTCTCTCCAATGCGACCAGCCGTGCGGTGGGCGTTCTGCTTCCTTCCCTGACCAACCAGGTTTTCGCCGAAGTTTTGCGCGGCATTGAAAGCGTCACCGATGCTTTTGGCTATCAGACCATGCTCGCCCACTACGGGTACAAGCCGGAGCTGGAAGAAGAACGTCTTGAATCGATGCTTTCCTGGAACATCGACGGCCTGATTTTAACGGAACGTACCCACACTGCCCGCACGCTCAAAATGATCGAAGTGGCCGGTATCCCGGTGGTGGAGCTGATGGACAGCCAGTCGCCGTGCCTCGATATCGCCGTGGGGTTCGATAACTTCGAAGCGGCGCGCCAGATGACGGCGGCCATCATCGCCCGTGGGCATCGTCATATCGCCTATCTGGGTGCGCGTCTTGATGAACGTACTATCATCAAACAGAAGGGATACGAGCAGGCGATGCTCGACGCGAACTTAACCCCCTACAGCGTGATGGTGGAGCAGTCCTCTTCCTATACGTCGGGTATTGAACTGATGCGTCAGGCACGACGCGAGTATCCGCAACTGGACGGTATTTTCTGCACCAACGATGACCTTGCGGTCGGCGCGGCGTTTGAGTGTCAGCGTCTGGGGCTCAAGATCCCTGATGATATGGCAATTGCCGGTTTCCACGGCCACGACATCGGCCAGGTGATGGAGCCGCGTCTGGCGAGCGTCCTGACCCCGCGTGAACGTATGGGCCGCATTGGCGCAGAACGCCTGCTGGCGCGCATTCGTGGCGAGACGGTTACCCCAAAAATGTTAGATTTAGGTTTCACCTTGTCACCGGGTGGATCTATTTGAACTGACAAATTTGAAGTAGCTCACACTTATTCACTTCGCGCACGTTTGGATATTGCTTCTCTTTTGCCCCGGCAGGACAATGTTACCGATAACTGTTACCCGTAACAATTGACTGAGGGACACCCTTTGAGCACGACTAATCACGATCACCACGTCTACGTCCTGATGGGCGTTTCCGGTAGCGGGAAATCAGCCGTAGCCAGCGAAGTGGCGCATCAACTCCAGGCTGCGTTTCTTGATGGCGACTTCCTCCATCCGCGCAGCAACATCATAAAAATGGCCTCCGGCGAGCCGCTGAACGACGACGACCGCAAACCGTGGTTGCAGGCGCTGAATGACGCCGCGTTCGCTATGCAGCGTACCAACAAAGTCTCCCTGATTGTTTGCTCCGCGCTGAAAAAAACCTACCGCGACCTGCTGCGCGACGGCAACCCGAACCTCTCTTTCATCTACCTGAAAGGGGATTTCGAGGTGATTGAAAACCGCCTGAAGGCGCGTAAAGGTCACTTCTTCAAAACCCAGATGCTGGTGACGCAGTTCGAAGCGCTGCAGGAGCCGGGTGAAGACGAGAAAGACGTCTTAGTGGTTGATATCGATCAGTCACTGGAGGGTGTTGTTGCTAGCACCATCGAGGTCATTAATAAAAGGCAGTAAGTTTTGAGTACATTAACGCTAGTTTTGACAGCAGTGGGTTCCGTGTTGCTGCTGCTGTTTTTAGTGATGAAGGCGCGTATGCACGCTTTTGTCGCTTTGATGGTGGTTTCTATAGGTGCAGGTCTCTTTTCCGGTATGCCGCTCGACAAGATCGCCGCGACGATGGAAAAAGGGATGGGAGGCACGCTGGGCTTCCTGGCGATTGTGGTCGCCCTTGGCGCGATGTTTGGCAAGATTTTGCACGAGACGGGCGCGGTCGACCAGATTGCCGTCAAGATGCTGAAATCCTTCGGCCACAGCCGCGCGCACTACGCGATTGGTCTGGCGGGCCTGATTTGCGCGCTGCCGCTGTTCTTCGAAGTGGCCGTTGTGCTGCTGATAAGCGTCGCGTTCTCCATGGCGCGCCATACCGGCACTAACCTCGTGAAGCTGGTTATTCCGCTGTTTGCGGGCGTGGCGGCGGCCGCAGCGTTTCTGCTGCCTGGGCCTGCGCCGATGCTGCTGGCGTCCCAGATGCACGCCGACTTTGGCTGGATGATCCTGATCGGCCTGTGCGCGGCAATCCCGGGGATGATTATCGCCGGCCCGCTGTGGGGCAACTTCATCAGCCGTTACGTTGAACTGCACATTCCGGATGACGTCACCGAGCCGCACCTGGGCGAGGGCAAAATGCCGTCCTTCGGCTTCAGCCTGTCGCTGATCCTGCTCCCGCTGGTTCTCGTGGGTCTGAAAACCATCGCCGCGCGCTTTGTGCCGGTGGGTTCCAGCGCCTATGAATGGTTCGAGTTCATCGGTCACCCGTTCACGGCGATCCTGGTGGCCTGTCTGGTGGCGATTTACGGCCTGGCGATGCGTCAGGGAATGCCGAAAGACCGGGTGATGGAGATCTGCGGTGCCGCGCTGCAGCCGGCGGGTATTATCCTGCTGGTGATCGGCGCCGGCGGCGTGTTCAAGCAGGTGTTGGTGGATTCTGGCGTGGGTCCGGCTCTGGGCGAAGCGCTGACCGGGATGGGCCTGCCGATTGCGGTAACCTGCTTTGTGCTGGCCGCGGCGGTGCGTATCATTCAGGGTTCCGCAACCGTGGCGTGCTTAACCGCCGTGGGTCTGGTTATGCCGGTGATTGAACAGCTGAACTACTCGGGTGCGCAGATGGCGGCGCTGTCTATCTGTATCGCGGGCGGTTCGATTGTGGTCTCTCACGTTAACGACGCGGGCTTCTGGCTGTTCGGGAAATTTACCGGCGCTACCGAAGCGCAAACCCTGAAAACCTGGACGCTGATGGAAACCATCCTCGGCACGACGGGTGCGATTGTCGGGATGATTGCTTTCACATTGCTGAGCTGAACGCGGTGATTTAACAAGGCTCAAAAATAAGGCCCGGTAGCGTTAACGCCTACCGGGCCTTTATATTATGCAGGATGCCAGGCCGGGTCAGGTGAAACCACCACCCGGCTTTTTCACATCACTCGCCCTGCGTCGCGCTCTCAATCGTCAAACGCACATCCGAGGTGATCAGTTCTGCCAGCATCTGATACACCTTCAGCGTCTCTTCCGGCTCGGCATCGCCCGTATCGCTGATGTAGCCTTCGTCGCGCAGCGTCAGAACCAGGGTGCTGAAGACTGCTTTATCGAAGAATTCAGGGGCGTTAATGCCGTGCAGCACGGACAGGCGCTGGGCCAGCGTCCGGCTCTCTTTCTCCAGCGTACCGCGGTTGATAGACGGGTTCGCACTCAGCAGCCAGAACGTAATGGCGTAGCGCTGCAGCGTTTCGCGCGCGCCGGCCGCCAGCAGTTGCAGGGTACGGGAACGCGACGGATTGATGTGGAGTTCGTCGTTTGAAACGGCGATCAGCCCCTGACGACGCAGCTCTTCCGTCAGTTTGTCCAGTTCGCCCGCCAGCTCATCCTTACTCCAGCGCAGGAACAGTTCCGCTTTCAGCATCGGATAGAGCGTCTCAACGTGACGCAATAGCTCCTGACGCGAAATACTGCGGTGCTGGGTGATGATAGCCGCCATGAGCGACGGCAGCATCAGCATATGGGTGATGTTGTTGCGGTAGTAGGTCATCAGCACTGCCTGCTCGCGCGGCAGAATGATGATGTCACCGATCGTGTCCTTTTCGACTTCAAACTTGTTCATCTGCAACGCGTGATCGATAAGCTCACTGGCGGTAGCAGAAGGCACGGTTGAATCAACGGAATACGGCACGTTGCGCATCATGTCCAGATAGCAATCCAGCTGCTCTGTGAGCTGTTCGCGGGTCAGCGAGCGCTGACGCGAGGCCAGAAGCGCCGTACAGCACAGGTTCATGGCGTTAGCCGCACCGGCGTTGTTAATGCGCACCATCAGCTCGGACGCGATGCCGTTAACCGTTGGCGTCAGCCAGGCTGGACGAATCGCTTCGATTGGATCGATGGATTCACGCCACTCGGGAACGTGATGGTTCAGATACGTCATCAGCGGCATCGGCTCGCCGAAGTTCACGTAGCCCTGACCGAGATTACGTAGCTTGCTCAAGCCGCGCAGCATCTGCGGCAGGCTCTCTTTCTCTTTGGTCGCACCGCGCAGCTCTTTCGCGTACGTGCCCACTTCCATTACGTGCTCATAGCCAATGTAGATTGGCACCAGCGTGATTGGACGGGTTCCTCCGCGCAGCATCGCCTGAATAGTCATCGACAGCGTGCCGGTCTTCGGATCGAGCAGACGTCCGGTACGGGAACGACCGCCCTCCACGAAGTACTCAACGGAATAGCCGCGGCTGAACAGCTCGCCCAGATATTCGCGGAACACGGTGGAGTAGAGCTTGTTGCCCTTGAAGGTGCGACGGATAAAGAACGCGCCCAGGCGGCGGAAAATCGGACCTGCTGGCCAGAAATTCAGGTTGATACCGGCAGCAATATGCGGCGGTACCAGCCCCTGGTGATAGAGCACGTAGGAAAGGAGCAGGTAGTCCATGTGGCTGCGGTGGCAGGGAACATAGACAATCTCATGGCCATCATGCGCCAGCTGGCGTACGCGCTCGGCGTTATGAACGTTGATGCCCTGATACAGGCGGTTCCAGGTAAAGCCGAGAATACGATCGGACAGGCGAATCATCTCGTAAGAGAAGTTCGCTGCAATCTCTTCCATCAGCGCAATGGCGTTCTGCTGGGCTTTCTCATGCGATATTTTCTTGCTGCGCGCTTCGTCTTCAACGGCGCGAGCAATCGCTTTGGAGGCCAGCAGCTTGTTGAACAGATCCTGACGCGCCGGGAGACGCGGCCCTACGGCAGCCAGGCGCTGACGAGCGAAGTGCATACGCGCCACGCGCGCCAGTTTTTGCGCGATGATCTTGTCGGTACCGTGCTCGTCCGCCATTCGACGCAGCGAAACGGAAGGGGAGAAACGCACAAAGCTGTCGCGTCCCAGCCAGGAGACCGCGAAGAACTTCTGGATGCCGTTAAGCATGCGCAGCGGCGGATTCTCTTCACCTTTTTCACGGCCTGGACGACGACCAAACATCACCGATACTGGCACCATCTGCACATCCAGATCGGGGTTGCTGCGGTGCAGGTCGAGATAGTCGTGGAACAGCTTGATGGACTCTTCTTTTGGCGTGTAGTAGGTAAACACGCGCGGTCCACCGTGAATGAACACGTAGCGCGGCAGCAGCGTACCGTCAACTTCAAGCGGTTCAAGCGGGTCCGGTAAGTCATGCGCCAGACACTGGGCGCGAAGCGTCAGTAAGTCTGCCTTCGAGTTATAAGGCAAAACGTACATAATAGGACGCGACGTATCGAGCCCCAATTCCAGCGCGGGTTCTGCTGGGATAGACTTGCTTTTTACCAGGATGCTTAATGGTAAATTAAGTAATTTGTAGTAAATTCGTGGCCAGCCGGACATAAACGATGTAAAGCCTCTGGTTAATAATGCAATTGCGGCGCAAGGATAACAGAAAGCGCGCAAAATTTCTGTTGTTACCCGTCATACTTCAGGCTGTAGCGAAACGCGCTACAGTTCCTGTTACTGACGCTTTTTTTCATAAAAGGTTCTTTTAATGGCCAATAATACCACTGGGTTAACGCGTATCATCAAAGCCGCCGGCTATTCATGGAAAGGTTTCCGTGCCGCGTGGATCAACGAAGCTGCCTTTCGCCAGGAGGGCGTCGCCGCTATCATCGCGGTGATCGTCGCCTGTTTCCTTGATATTGATGCTATTACCCGCGTACTTCTAATCGGTTCCGTGCTTCTGGTGATGATAGTGGAAATTCTTAATAGCGCTATTGAGGCCGTTGTTGATCGCATTGGTTCAGATTTCCACGAGCTTTCTGGCCGCGCAAAAGACATGGGCTCTGCTGCCGTGCTGCTGGCGATTATCACTGCCGTTATCACCTGGGTCACGCTGCTTTGGTCACATTTCCGATGAGCCTCGAGGAATAATTAAGTCCCTGGTTTTTTGTGCAGTTTTTGGTTCCAAAATCGCCTTTGACTGTATATACTCACAGCATAACTGTATATACACCCAGGGGGCGGAATGAAAGCGTTAACGACCAGGCAGCAAGAGGTGTTTGATCTCATCCGGGATCATATCGGCCAGACGGGTATGCCACCCACGCGTGCGGAAATCGCGCAGCGTCTGGGCTTCCGTTCTCCGAATGCTGCTGAAGAACACCTGAAAGCGCTGGCGCGTAAAGGCGTGATTGAGATTGTTTCAGGCGCGTCACGCGGTATCCGCCTGCTGGTGGAAGAAGAGACGGGCATTCCGCTGATAGGCCGTGTTGCTGCCGGTGAGCCTTTACTGGCACAGCAGCATATTGAAGGCCACTACCAGGTCGATCCTGGCATGTTCAAACCGAGCGCTGATTTCCTGCTGCGCGTCAGCGGTATGTCGATGAAAGACATCGGTATTCTTGACGGCGATCTGCTTGCAGTGCACAAAACGCAGGATGTGCGTAACGGCCAGGTGGTTGTCGCGCGCATAGATGATGAAGTCACCGTCAAGCGTTTGAAAAAACAGGGGAACACCGTTCAGCTACTGCCTGAAAACAACGAGTTCTCCCCGATTGTGGTCGATCTCCGCGAACACAACTTCTCTATCGAAGGACTGGCGGTTGGGGTCATTCGCAACGGCGAATGGCTGTAACCTCTTCCTGACAGGCTATGGCGCCGCTGTAGCCTGCTTCATTCTCGACTCCCGGTATTTTTCATGTCACTGCTGACGGCATCCGATAAGGCATTGTGGCGTCTTGCTCTGCCGATGATTTTCTCCAATATTACCGTTCCCTTGCTGGGTCTGGTCGATACTGCCGTTATTGGCCACCTTGATTCGCCTGTTTATCTTGGCGGCGTGGCGATTGGCGCGACGGCAACCAGCTTCCTGTTTATGCTGCTGCTCTTTTTGCGCATGAGCACCACCGGGCTCACGGCCCAGGCTTATGGTGCAAAAGATCCGCTGCGTCTGGCGCGCGCGCTGGTCCAGCCGCTGATCCTTGCGCTCGGTGCAGGGGCGTTAATCGTTTTATTTCGTACGCCCCTGATCGACCTTGCGCTCCATGTTGTCGGCGGCAGCGAGGCGGTACTGGCGCAGGCGCGACGTTTCCTTGAAATCCGCTGGCTCAGCGCGCCCGCCTCGCTGGCAAACCTGGTTCTGCTGGGGTGGCTCCTGGGCGTTCAGTACGCCCGTGCACCAGTGATTTTGCTGGTGGTAGGCAACCTTCTCAACATTGTGCTGGATGTCTGGCTGGTAATGGGCCTGCATATGAACGTGCGGGGCGCGGCGCTGGCGACGGCGATTGCCGAGTACGGAACCTTTATTATGGGTCTGTGGATGGTCTGGCGCGTGCTGGCGATGCGCGGCATCTCCCTGGCGCTGCTCAAAACCGCATGGCGCGGCAATATCCGTAGGCTGCTGGCGCTTAATCGTGACATCATGCTGCGCTCGCTGCTGCTTCAGCTCTGCTTCGGCGCGCTGACGGTTTTCGGGGCGCGACTGGGGCCAGAAATCGTTGCGGTCAACGCGGTATTGATGACGCTACTGACCTTTACCGCCTACGCGCTGGACGGTTTTGCCTATGCGGTAGAAGCGTATTCCGGGCAGGCTTACGGCGCGCGCGAAAGCGGGCAGCTGCGGGACGTCTGGCGGGCAGCCTGCCGCCAGTCTGGGCTGGTGGCGCTGGCGTTCGGCCTGGTTTATGCCTGCCTTGGTGAGCAAATCGTCGCGTTGCTTACGTCTATCCCTGCGCTGCGCGAGCTGGCGAGTCACTATCTCATCTGGCAAGTTATCTTACCGGTGGTCGGCGTCTGGTGTTATCTGCTGGACGGCATGTTTATTGGTGCGACGCGCGGAGCGGAAATGCGTAACAGCATGGCGGTCGCGGCGGCCGGGTTTGGCCTGACGCTGCTGACGCTTCCCTGGCTGGGTAATCACGGTTTGTGGCTGGCCCTGGCCGTTTTCCTCTCGCTGCGAGGGATATCGCTGGCTTTTATCTGGCACCGCCACTGGCAAAACGATACCTGGTTCCCTTCACGTCACAATATATCGTGACGGTTAAAGATTCCGAATATGAAATCAACTGCCGAATCCTTAACTACAATAATTATCACGTCCAGCAGAAAAGAACGTAACGGACGTTACGACCCGACGCTTAACTAAGAGGACACGATGATGAATAAAGACGAAATCGGCGGCAACTGGAAGCAGTTCAAAGGTAAAGCGAAAGAACAGTGGGGTAAGCTGACTGATGACGATATGACCGTCATTGAAGGTAAACGCGATCAGCTTGTCGGTAAAATTCAGGAACGTTACGGCTACGCGAAAGACCAGGCGGAAAAAGAAGTGGGCGACTGGGAAAAACGCAACGACTACCGCTGGTGACCGGGCTTTACCCGCAAGTACAAGGAAGTACACCCTGAGGGCGGCCATGAGCCGCCTTTTCTTTTGCCGTTAACGCGGTTTTTTCTTCACAAGAATAGAGTGGTCGTGCTGACACGCGTCCTGATGACGACAGGCTTCCACTTCCACGCAGGCAGAGCACAGTCCGTGCGCTTCAATCACGTTATGACGCAGGGCAAAACCCATTTTCGCTGCCAGCGTATGCATAATATCTTCCACGCCTTCCGCAGCCTCTTCTTTCACCACGCCGCATCGGTCACAGATAAACATCGCCGATGTGTGGGTAGGCTGATCGAACAGATGGCACAACACATAGCTGTTTGTGGACTCAACTTTATGCACGAATCCTTGTTCCAGCAGGAAATCCAGCGCGCGATACACCGTCGGTGGCTTCGCCTGCGGTTCGCTTTCGCGGAGCAGGTCGAGCAGATCGTAGGCGCTGATAGCACCCTGCTGCAGGCTCATCAGACGTAAGACTTCAAGGCGCTGCGGAGTCAGGCGCACATTGCGTTGCGCACACAGCTTTTCGGCCTGCGCTAACAGCTCTTTTGTGGACTTATCCATTTAGCACCCCGGATGTTATAGGACGGAAACCCCCACTTTATCATGTTCTGGTAAAAACGCCGAGATCCGCCAGTCTGTGCTATACCTGACCCATTACAAACCGGGAAATAAACAATGAAAAAACCTGACTGTATTCGGCACTGGCGCGACGTTGAAGGCGCGGATGATTCGACCTACCCAGATAGCGATGAGCGTTTTTCTATCGGCGCCCCGTTGGCTCGCAAGCTTGGGCTCGGGCGCATTGGTATCCATCATGAGCGTTTACCGCCCGGGCGCAGGACGTCCTATCCGCATGCGGAAAGCGATGAAGAAGAGTTCGTTTATGTGCTCGAAGGTCATCCAGAAGCATGGATTAATGGCTATTTATGGAAACTTGAACCGGGCGACAGCGTGGGGTTTCCTGCCGGAACGGGTATTTGCCATACCTTTATCAACAACACGGACGAAGAGGTGCGGTTACTGGTCGTTGGCGAGGCGAATAAGAAGCACAACCGCATCTACTATCCGCTCAACCCCGTTTATGCCGCTACCCGTGAGGATCGCTGGGTAGACCACCCGCCCCAGTTTTTTGGACCGCATGATGGAAAACCTGGGAAAAAATAATTTCCTCTTCTATAAATATTGAGGGCCGTCACAAAATACAACAGGCCGTAAGGAAGTTTTACTTAGGGATAGAAATAGCGGGTCTTTTACTACTTATTCACAGCAATAGTTCGTTCCTGTTTGGGTGATAACAGACAGGGGTTATTTCATAACAGACTATAACGGGCATACTGTGAAAAAAAATTTTAAATTTTCGGTGGTTAGTATCGCTGTTTCCTTGTTTATGGCAAATCAGGCGGGAGCAGCCAATACCTGGACAGAATCACGGAGTGACGCAATGGGTGGCACTGGCGTTGCATCCGGGAGCTATGGTAGCGGGGCGTTAATCAACCCCGCGTTGCTGGCAAAGGCAAAACCGGACGATGATGTGACGGTCATTTTGCCGTCCGTTGGCGTACAGGTGACGGATGAGGACAATCTGCAGGACGAGATTGATACCATCAACGACAAAATTAATCACTATAAGGATGTGGTTGATAACCTTACGCCAATTCAGGTCATCACCAATCCGTTAGGTTCCATCAACCAGTTCCAGGGCGCGGCCAAAGATCTGGCCGATGAGCTGGACTATCTCAAGGGCAAAACCGCACGCGCGACGGCAGGCGCAGGGCTTGCCGTGAGTATTCCTAACGATGTGCTTTCCGTGGCCTTTATGGCGAAAGGGTACGCCCATGGCCGGGTGAGTTCGTCTATCGATCAGCAGGATATTGATTATCTGCGCGGTATTCAACGAAGCAATCTGGTGGCTGCCGGTGTTGCCCTGGACGCTGCGCTGAACGGCACGGATCAGATCACTAAAAACCTCAACTCAACGGCGTCCGGCCGGGCGGCGATTGTGTCCGACTATGGTGTTGCCGTAGCCCGTCAGTTTGACCTTGGCGGCGTCCCGGTTTCCGTAGGGGTTACGCCAAAACTGCAAAAAACCTGGGTCTATAACTACACCACGTCAATCTACGATTATGACAGTAACAAGTGGAACGACAGCCGCTACCGCACGGACGATACGGGCTTCAACGTCGATGCCGGTATTGCGGCTGATTTCGGCGAACACTGGACCGTTGGCGTGAGCGGCCAAAACCTGATGTCGCGCGATATCGACACCAAAGATATACGTATCCGCAACGGCCGGACGGGAGAAGTGGTGAGCTATAAAGACACCTACCAGATCCGTCCGCTAGTGACCGCCGGTGCCGCCTGGCACAACGACCTGGTGACGCTGACCGCCGATGGCGATCTGACGGAAACCAAAGGCTTCAAGAGCGAAGATACGTCGCAGTACGTGGGGGTCGGTGCCGAGGTTACGCCGCTCAGCTGGCTGGCGGTGCGTGCGGGTTATCGCGCGGACGTGAAGGGTAACGACAGCAATGTCTTTACCGGCGGTGTCGGTTTCGCGCCGTTCAGTACCGTTCATGTTGACCTGATGGGTCTGTACGGCGAGGACGAAACCTGGGGCGCCGGGGCTCAGCTGAGCATGACGTTCTAAAGTCCACCGGAGGCGCTGCGCCTCCGGCTTTTCTTTGTGCTATAGTAGCGCCCCTTTTCCACCAGATGCTTAAAACTTCGCCATGTCGTCAGAATTACAGACCGCTTTCCTTGCACACCGTTTCTCCATTGCGCCGATGCTCGACTGGACGGACAGACACTGCCGCTATTTCCTGCGCCAGCTCTCCCGCCATACGCTGCTGTACACCGAAATGGTGACCACGGGCGCAATCATTCACGGGAAGGGCGACTATCTGGCCTATAGCGAAGAAGAGCATCCGGTTGCCCTGCAGCTGGGCGGCAGCGATCCGGCCGCGCTGGCGCAGTGCGCGAAGCTGGCGGAAGAACGCGGCTACGACGAGATCAACCTGAACGTTGGCTGCCCGTCCGACCGCGTGCAGAACGGCATGTTTGGCGCCTGTCTGATGGGGAATGCACAGCTGGTAGCGGACTGTATCAAGGCGATGCGCGATGTGGTCTCCATTCCGGTCACGGTCAAAACCCGTATCGGCATTGACGATCAGGACAGCTACGAATTCCTGTGCGACTTCATCAACACGGTATCCGGGAAAGGCGAGTGCGAGATGTTCATCATTCACGCGCGAAAAGCCTGGCTCTCCGGCCTCAGCCCGAAAGAGAACCGTGAGATCCCGCCGCTGGACTATCCGCGCGTGTATCAACTGAAGCGTGACTTCCCGCACCTGACGATGTCCATCAACGGTGGCATCAAGTCGCTGGAAGAGGCCAAAGCGCATCTGGGGCATATGGATGGCGTGATGGTCGGCCGCGAGGCGTATCAGAACCCGGGCATTCTGGCGACGGTCGATCGCGAAATCTTTGGTATCGAAGGCGCGGACACCGATCCGGTTGCGGTCGTGCGTGCGATGTACCCTTACATTGAGCGCGAGTTGAGCAATGGTACCTATCTCGGCCATATCACCCGCCATATGCTTGGTCTGTTCCAGGGGATTCCGGGCGCGCGTCAGTGGCGCCGCTACCTGAGCGAGAATGCGCATAAAGCCGGTGCCGATATTGAGGTGCTGGAACATGCGCTGCGACTGGTGGCGGACAAGCGATAACTTTCGCTAAAAGTTCGTCAAATTCACCACGCCCTGCGAACGTTCGCGGGGCGTTTTGCTTTAATAACAACAGCTTAATACTGGCATGATTCTTGTAGTGCTGACTGCATTACTCGGGAACTCGTGGGAGAGCACCATGCTGGAACTACTTTTTGTGATTGGCTTTTTTGTCATGCTGTTAGCGACAGGCGTTTCGCTGCTCGGCATTCTGGCGGCTATCGTGGTGGCGACGGTGGTCATGTTTATTGGCGGCCTGTTTGCGCTGACGATCAAACTGTTGCCGTGGCTACTGCTGGCCATTGCGGTCGTGTGGGTGATTCGGGCGATTAAAGCGCCAAAAGTGCCCAGTTATCAGCGCAATAACCGCTTCCGTTACTAAGGTATTGAGGGGTTCGTCACATACTTGTAACTTTTCCGGCGGCATGGCTTAGAACAGAATAGGATTTAGTTATCGAATCTGTCACTATGACTGCCGTTAAAGAATTCATCGAGCTGTACCCTACATACAGCCGAACTAAAAAAAGAAAGGGCTTCCCACGGGAAGCCCAATTTCTTTTGGGACTCAGGGAATCAACAAGCTCGACCCCTGCGTCGCCCGGCTCTCCAGCACCTCATGCGCGCGCCGCGCATCGGTTAGCGCGTATTTCTGCGCATCAGCCACATCCACTTTAATGACCCCGCTGGCGATCAGCGAGAACAGCTCGTTGCTGGCTTCCTCTAGTTCTTCCCGGTTGGTGATGTATCCTTGCAGGGAAGGGCGAGTCACATACAGCGAACCTTTCTGATTCAGAATACCGAGGTTAACGCCGGTTACCGCGCCTGACGCATTGCCGAAGCTGACCATCAGACCACGGCGCTGCAGACAGTCCAGCGACGCTTCCCACGTGTCTTTCCCCACCGAGTCATACACCACGCGCACTTTTTTGCCGCTGGTGATCTCCTTCAGCCGCTCAACAATGCTCTCTTCACGGTAGTTAATCACCTGCCAGGCGCCCGCCTGCAGCGCGCGCTGCGCTTTTTGTGCATTTCCGACGGTGCCGATCAGCTTCGCGCCCAGTGCCTTTGCCCACTGACAGGCGATGAGCCCGACGCCACCCGCTGCGGCATGGAACAGGAACTGCTCGTCGGGTTTAATTTCATAGGTTTTGCGCAGCAGGTAGTAAACCGTCAGGCCTTTCAGGAACGAGGCCGCCGCCTGCTCAAAGGAGATGGCGTTAGGCAGCAGGGCGGCTTTATCCGCCGGAACGTTGTGGACGGAGCTGTAAGCGCCCAGCGCAGACTGCGCGTATACCACGCGATCGCCCTCTTTAATATGCTTAACCGCGCTGCCCACTTTAACGACGACACCGGCCGCCTCGGTGCCCAGGCCGCTCGGCATTGACGGCGGCGGGTAGAGACCGCCGCGAATATAGGTGTCGATGTAGTTAATGCCGATGGCTTTGTTTTCAACCTGCACTTCGTTTTCGCCAGGCGCGGCAGGTGTGAACTCCACCACTTTCAGTACGTCTGGCCCACCGTGTTTCTGGAATTCAATGCGCGTTGCCATGCTCCCTCCGTAAGAAAAATATGGTAATCTTTCGACCCACTCTTTATCTCGGTAACTCCATTCACTATGGCAGGAAACAAACCCTTCAACAAACAGACTGAACCTCGCGAGCGTGATTTCCAGGTCGCAGGGTTAAAGGTCCCGCCGCACTCGATTGAAGCGGAACAGTCGGTGTTGGGCGGTTTAATGCTGGATAACGAGCGCTGGGACGACGTCGCCGAGCGCGTCGTGGCGGAAGATTTCTACACCCGCCCGCACCGCCACATCTTTACTGAAATGGCGCGCCTGCAGGAATCGGGCAGCCCGATCGACCTGATCACGCTCGCGGAATCGCTGGAGCGTCTTGGTCAGCTCGACAGCTGCGGCGGGTTTGCCTATCTGGCGGAACTGTCAAAAAACACGCCTAGTGCGGCGAACATCAGCGCTTACGCCGATATCGTGCGCGAACGTGCCGTCGTCCGCGAGATGATCTCGGTGGCGAATGAGATCGCCGAGGCCGGTTTTGATCCGCAGGGGCGCACCAGCGAAGACCTGCTCGACCTGGCTGAATCCCGCGTCTTTAAAATCGCCGAAAGCCGCGCCAATAAAGACGAAGGCCCAAAAAACATCGCCGATGTCCTCGACGCCACCGTTGCCCGTATCGAACAACTGTTCCAGCAGCCGCACGACGGTGTGACCGGGGTAAACACCGGCTATGACGATTTGAACAAGAAAACCGCCGGCCTGCAGCCGTCGGATTTGATTATCGTCGCCGCGCGTCCGTCGATGGGTAAAACTACCTTTGCGATGAACCTCGTCGAAAACGCGGCGATGTTGCAGGATAAGCCGGTGCTGATCTTCAGCCTTGAGATGCCCTCCGAGCAGATTATGATGCGTTCTCTGGCGTCGCTGTCGCGCGTAGATCAGACCCGCATTCGTACCGGCCAGCTCGATGATGAAGACTGGGCGCGCATCTCCGGCACCATGGGCATTCTGCTGGAAAAACGTAACATCTATATCGATGACTCGTCCGGCCTGACGCCGACGGAAGTGCGCTCCCGCGCGCGCCGTATCGCCCGTGAACACGGTGGCATCGGCCTCATCATGATCGACTACCTTCAGCTGATGCGCGTCCCGTCGCTTTCCGACAACCGTACGCTTGAAATTGCGGAGATTTCCCGCTCGCTCAAGGCGTTAGCCAAAGAGCTGCACGTACCGGTAGTCGCGCTGTCGCAGCTGAACCGCTCTCTGGAACAACGTGCCGACAAGCGCCCGGTCAACTCTGACCTGCGTGAGTCCGGCTCCATCGAGCAGGATGCCGACTTAATTATGTTTATCTACCGTGATGAGGTTTATCACGAGAACAGTGACCTGAAAGGGATCGCCGAAATTATTATTGGTAAACAACGTAACGGCCCAATCGGGACGGTGCGTCTGACCTTTAACGGACAGTGGTCGCGTTTCGACAACTATGCCGGTCCTCAATATGATGATGAGTAATTTCTAAGGAATTCAAATGCAAGCGGCAACTGTTGTTATTAACCGCCGCGCTCTGCGACACAACCTGCAACGTCTGCGTGAACTGGCGCCTGCCAGCAAGCTCGTTGCAGTCGTGAAAGCGAACGCTTACGGACACGGTCTTCTTGAGACCGCGCGAACGCTCCCCGATGCCGACGCCTTTGGCGTCGCCCGTCTTGAAGAAGCCCTCCGCCTGCGCGCGGGCGGCATTACTCAACCCATACTGCTCCTCGAAGGCTTTTTCGAAGCCAGCGATCTGCCGACCATTGCTGACCAGCATCTGCACACGGCGGTACATAACGAAGAACAGCTAACCGCACTCGAAACCGCCGAACTGAGCGAGCCGGTGAACGTCTGGATGAAGCTCGACACGGGCATGCACCGTCTTGGCGTGCGTCCGGAAAGCGCGGAAGCGTTTTATCAGCGTTTATGCCGGTGCAAAAACGTGCGTCAGCCGGTGAATATCGTCAGCCACTTCGCCCGTGCCGATGAGCCCGAGTGCGGTGCGACCGAGCGGCAGCTGGATATCTTTAATACCTTCTGCGAAGGCAAGCCGGGGATGCGCTCGATTGCGGCATCCGGCGGGATTCTGCTGTGGCCGCAGTCGCATTTCGACTGGGCGCGACCGGGCATTATTCTCTACGGCGTGTCGCCGCTGGAGAACAAACCCTGGGGGCCGGACTTTGGCTTCCAGCCGGTCATGTCGCTGGTCTCTAACCTGATTGCCGTGCGTGACCATAAAGCGGGCGAGCCGGTCGGCTACGGCGGTACCTGGACCAGCGAGCGTGATACCCGTCTCGGCGTGGTGGCGATGGGTTATGGTGACGGCTATCCGCGCGCCGCGCCTTCGGGCACGCCGGTTCTGGTCAACGGTCGCGAGGTGAAGATTGTTGGCCGCGTGGCGATGGACATGATTTGTGTCGATCTGGGGCCTGAAGCCCAGGATAAGCCCGGCGACGATGTCGTGATGTGGGGCGAGGGGCTGCCCGTCGAACGCATTGCTGAAATTACGAAAGTGAGTGCTTACGAACTTATCACACGCCTGACGTCAAGGGTGGCGATGAAGTACATCGACTAACATTTCATTCCAGGGAAGGATAATGTCCCCTTTAGAAATCGCGGCTTGTCTGGCCTATGCGCTCTCCGTCTGGCTGGCTGCCAGAAATAACATCCATACGTGGTGGATTGGCATCATAGGCTGCGGACTTTACGCGTGGGTCTTTTATTCAGTACAGCTTTATGCTGACGTTACGCTTCAATTCTTCTTCATTGTTACGAGCATAACCGGCTGGTTGCACTGGCTTAAAGGCAACCATGGAGAGGTATTGCCTGTTCGTCGTACCAAACCGGGGCATTTCTTGATGCTCCTGGCCTGTGCCGTGAGCGTGGCGGCGGTGTATGGACTGATATTGCATCTCTATACGAATGCCTGGGCTCCCTGGCTGGATTCCATCATTTTGACATTCAGCGTTCTTGCTCAGTTTATGCTGATGGGACGACGTCTGGAAAACTGGTACGTCTGGATTGCCGTTAACACGCTGGCGGTACCGCTGTATGCGATGAGGGACCTGCATCTGACCGCCGGGTTATATTTGCTATTTTGGTTTAATGCATGGCATGGACTGTATCAGTGGCGTAAGGAGATCCGCGCGCAATGAAGCGTTATGCCAGCGGCCTGGTTGTGGGCAAATTTGCACCTTTGCATTCAGGGCATGAAGCGCTTATCAATGCGGCTCTTGAGCAGTGCGAGACGGTCTTTATCATTAGCTATTCGGTGCCGGAAATACGCGGTTACGAACCTGAAAAGCGGCTTAACTGGTTAACAACGCGCTTCCCGCAATGTCGCCACCTCGTGCTTTCGCCGCAAGTGTTGGCTTCATATGGCCTTGCGCCACCTCCACCGAATGACGCTGATGACGATCTTCACCGGCATTATGTTGCAACGCTATGTGAGGACATTTTGCATAGTCAGCCAGAGGCGGTATTTACTGCCGAAGACTATGGAGACGGGTTTGCTAGTGTGTTGAGCCAACGTTTCGGACGACCGGTTGCGCACGTTCGTCTCCAGCGTCCACTGGGACCTGATGCCCCTTCGGGAACGCGCATACGTTCTGATGTTCATCGTTATCGTAAGATGATGTCCCCAGAGGTGTACCGAAGCTTTGTTTTTCGTATCTGCTTATTAGGTGGAGAATCGACGGGAAAAAGCACGCTAGCAAAGGCACTGGCGCAGACGCTAAACGTTCCGTACGTTGCAGAGTATGGTCGTGAACACTGGGAAGCAATGAATGGTGTACTTGAACTGGAGGATTTGCTGCATATTGCCCGCGAGCAAGTGCGCCGGGAAGCATTAGCCTGCACGGCGCCTTATCTGGTCTGTGATACGTCACCTTTAACGACCCTGTTTTACACACTCGATCAGTTTGGCAGCGCGCCGCAGGCGTTAAAGGAGTTAGCTGAACGAGACTATGCACTGGTCGTACTTTGCGGAGATGAATTTCCGTTTGTACAGGATGGCACCCGGCAGGGCGAGGCGTTTCGCCACAGACAGCAGGTATGGTATGAAGCAGAGCTATCGGCACGAAATATTCCTTTTCTGCGCGTGCAGGGCTCACTGCCTGAGCGAATCGATCAAATTTGCCGATATATCCAGGGGCTGGCCTGATATCGCTCTCGACCTTCTCCTACTTCCGGTTTATTGTTGAAATCCCTGCCTCATCGAATTCCGGAGAACCATCGCGTGTTTCAGAAAGTTGACGCCTATGCCGGCGACCCTATCCTCTCCTTAATGGAGCGTTTCAAAGAAGATCCTCGCAGCGACAAAGTAAACCTCAGCATCGGTCTGTATTACAACGAGGATGGCATCATTCCTCAATTAAAAGCCGTTGCCGAAGCCGAAGCGCGTCTGAATGCTGTTCCACACGGTGCTTCTCTTTATCTGCCGATGGAAGGGTTAAACGCCTACCGCAACACCATCGCTCCGCTGTTATTCGGTGCCGATCACGCGGTGCTCGCGCAAAAACGCGTGGCGACCATCCAGACGCTGGGCGGCTCGGGTGCGCTGAAAGTGGGTGCAGACTTCCTGAAAAAATACTTCCCGGATTCAGGCGTGTGGGTCAGTGACCCGACGTGGGAAAACCACGTTGCGATCTTCGAGGGCGCAGGTTTCAGCGTGGCGACCTATCCGTGGTTCGACAGCGAAACGAACGGCGTGCGCGTCGAAGCACTGCTGGAAAAACTGAACACCCTGCCGGCGCGCAGCATTGTGCTGCTGCATCCATGCTGCCATAACCCGACCGGGGCGGATCTCACCAACGCCCAGTGGGATGCGGTGATTGAGGTACTGAAGGCCCGCGACCTGATTCCGTTCCTCGACATTGCCTACCAGGGCTTTGGCGCGGGCATGGAAGAAGATGCTTACGCCATCCGCGCCGTGGCCAGCGCAGGTCTGCCAGCGCTGGTAAGTAACTCCTTCTCTAAAATCTTCTCCCTGTACGGTGAACGCGTTGGCGGTCTGTCCGTGGTCTGTGAAGACGCCGAAGCGGCGGGTCGCGTGCTCGGCCAGCTGAAGGCGACGGTGCGCCGTATTTACTCCAGCCCGCCAAACTTTGGTGCGCAGGTGGTGGCGACGGTTCTCGGCGACGAACAGCTGAAAGCGTCCTGGCTTGCCGAAGTGGAAGCGATGCGTAAGCGCATCCTGTCCATGCGTCAGGAGCTGGTTAACGTGCTGAAAGAGGCCGTGCCGGGAAATAACTTCGACTATCTGCTCAAGCAGCGCGGGATGTTCAGCTATACCGGACTGAGCGCGGCGCAGGTCGATCGCCTGCGCGAAGAGTTCGGCGTTTACCTGATCGCCAGCGGCCGTATGTGCGTGGCGGGACTGAATGCCAGCAACGTTCATCGCGTGGCGCAGGCGTTTGCTGCTGTGATGTAAGTACTTACTATTCGCTTCCCCCTCTTCCTGTAGGAGAGGGGCGGGGTGAGGGCATCTGGCCGCACAAAACCTTGCCCGGTGGCGCTTCGCTTACCGGGCCTGCGGGCTGGGTGTTCTCCCTCTCCCTATGGGAGAGGGCTGGGGTGAGGGCATCTGGCCGCACAAAAACCTTGCCCGGCGCTTTGTGATCGTCTTCTTTTTATTCATCTTCATAAGCAAAAACTCCTTCCCTTCACCTCCCGCTGGGGTTATGGTCGGATAGTTTTTTGACCATCTACTCAAATTAAAACGATAACAAACTGAATATTCAGGGGAAAATATGCGCAAGATCACACTGGCGCTCAGCGCCGCCTGCTTATTGTTCTCGCTTAATAGCGCTGTCGTCGCGCGAGCTTCTGCCCCGACGCCGCTTTACACCGGCACCACCGCCGCCATTCTCGCCGAGCAGGCACCCATTCACTGGGTTTCCGTGGCCCAAATCGAAAACAGCCTGATCGGCCGCCCGCCAATGGCCGTGGGTTTTGACATTGACGATACAGTGCTGTTCTCAAGCCCCGGCTTCTCGCGCGGGAAGAAAACGTATTCACCCGACAGCGAAGCGTATCTGAAGAACCCGGAATTCTGGGAAAAAATGAATAACGGCTGGGACGAATTCAGCATCCCGAAAGAGGTTGCCCGTGCGCTTATTGCTATGCACGTGAAGCGCGGTGACAGCATCTACTTTGTCACCGGCCGCAGTCAGACCAAAACCGAAACCGTCTCTAAAACGCTGCAGGATGATTTCCAGATCCCGGCAACCAGCATGAATCCGGTCATTTTTGCCGGTGACAAAGAAGGGCAAAACACCAAAACCCAGTGGATGGAAAAGAAAAATATCAAAGTATTCTACGGCGATTCGGATAACGACATCACCGCCGCGCATGACGTGGGAGCCAGAGGGATCAGGGTGTTGCGCGCCTCTAACTCGACCTATCGACCGCTTCCGATGGCCGGAAAGTTTGGCGAAGAGGTGATCGTCAATTCGGAGTATTAAGTACATGGCAGCGGGTTTGACTCTTTTTTAATCAAATCTCGCTGCTGCGGGTTTTACCTTTCGTCTTCTTGCTGCACACTTAGAAAGATTCATCTTTCATCACGGAGCAGCACATGTGGTATCAACAGACCCTGACCTTAAGCGCTAAACCACGCGGATTTCACCTGGTGACGGATGAAGTCATCGGGCAACTCCGCGACCTGTCGCGGGTGAAAACGGGTTTGCTGCATCTGCTGCTTCAGCACACGTCCGCCTCTCTCACGCTTAATGAAAATTGCGATCCCACCGTCCGGTCCGACATGGAGCACCATTTTCTGAAGAGCGTCCCGGACAACGCGCCTTACGAGCATGACTATGAGGGGGCGGACGATATGCCTTCGCATATTAAATCCTCCCTGCTGGGCGTATCGTTGATGCTGCCGGTTCACAACGGGCGGTTGCTGTTGGGAACGTGGCAGGGGATCTGGCTGGGAGAGCATCGCATTCACGGTGGTTCGCGTAAAATTATCGCCACGCTACAAGGGGAATAAAGATGACAATTTCGGAGATACTTCAGTACTGCATGAGCAAGCCCGGCGCGGAGCAGAGCGTTCATAGCGACTGGAAAGCCACGCAGATTAAAGTGGGAGATGTCCTGTTTGCGATGGTGAAAGAGGTGGAAGGCCGTCCGGCGGCGTCGCTGAAAACCAGCCCTGAACTGGCGGATTTGCTACGTCAACAGCATGATGACGTGAGGCCGAGCAAGCACCTCAATAAGGCGCACTGGAGCACCGTCTATCTGGATGGATCGATTCCAGGCTCACAGATCTACTACCTGGTGGATGCGTCCTATCAGCAGGCGGTTGAGCTGCTGCCGGAAACCACCCGACAGCAACTCTCCGTGTGACAATTACAGCAACGGTTTAAGGAAGCGCGCGGTGTGCGAGGCTTCGCACTCTGCAACGGTCTCTGGCGTACCGGAGACGAGAATTTCACCGCCGCCGCTGCCGCCTTCCGGGCCGAGATCGACAATCCAGTCCGCGGTTTTAATCACGTCCAGGTTATGTTCGATGACCACGATAGTGTTGCCCTGATCGCGCAGCTGATGCAGAACCTCGAGCAGCTGCTGGATGTCGGCAAAGTGCAGGCCGCTGGTCGGCTCGTCCAGAATATAGAGCGTCTGACCGGTGCCGCGTTTTGACAGCTCACGCGCCAGCTTCACGCGCTGCGCTTCACCGCCGGACAGCGTGGTTGCCGACTGCCCCAGACGAATGTAGGTCAGGCCTACGTCCATCAGCGTCTGCAGCTTACGCGCCAGCGCAGGGACGGCGTCAAAGAACTCGCGCGCCTCTTCGATGGTCATGTCCAGCACTTCGTGGATGGTCTTGCCTTTGTACTTAATCTCCAGCGTTTCGCGGTTATAGCGTTTGCCTTTGCACTGATCGCACGGCACGTAGATATCCGGCAGGAAGTGCATCTCAACCTTGATCACGCCGTCGCCCTGGCACGCTTCGCAGCGGCCACCGCGCACGTTAAAGCTGAAGCGTCCTGGCGTATAGCCGCGTGAACGCGCTTCCGGCACACCGGCAAACAGTTCACGTACGGGCGTGAAGACGCCGGTATAGGTTGCCGGGTTAGAGCGCGGGGTACGGCCAATCGGGCTCTGGTCAATGTCGATAACTTTATCGAAATGCTCCAGACCCTGGATATCGCGGTACGGTGCAGGCTCGGCCAGCGTCGCGCCGTTCAGCGCCGTCTGCGCAATCGGGAACAGCGTATCGTTGATCAGCGTCGATTTACCGGAACCGGACACGCCGGTGATACAGGTAAACAGGCCAACCGGCAGCGTCAGGGTGACGTCTTTCAGGTTGTTGCCGCGCGCGCCGGTCAGCTTAAGCACTTTTTCCGGATCTGCCGCTACGCGCTGTTTCGGCACTTCAATCTTGCGCTTGCCGCTCATGAACTGGCCGGTCAGCGATTCGGGTACCGCCATAATGTCCTTCAGCGTCCCTTCCGCGACTACCTGACCGCCGTGCACGCCAGCGCCTGGGCCAATGTCGATGACGTGGTCAGCCGCGCGGATCGCATCTTCATCGTGCTCGACCACAATTACCGTGTTGCCGAGGTTGCGCAGGTGAACCAGCGTCCCGAGCAGGCGCTCGTTGTCGCGCTGGTGCAGGCCGATGGACGGCTCATCCAGCACGTACATCACGCCGACTAAGCCCGCGCCAATCTGGCTGGCCAGACGGATACGCTGGGCTTCACCGCCGGAGAGCGTTTCTGCCGAGCGGGAAAGCGTCAGGTAGTTCAGGCCGACGTTCACCAGGAACTTCAGGCGATCGCCGATCTCTTTCAGCACTTTTTCGGCAATTTTCGCGCGCTGGCCGGAGAGCTTCAGGTTGTTGAAGAAGTCCATCGCATGGCCGATGCTCATGTCTGAGATGGTCGGCAGCGCGGTGTTTTCCACAAACACGTGGCGCGCTTCGCGACGCAGACGCGTGCCCTCACAGGTGGCGCAGGAGCGGTTGCTGATGAACTTTGCCAGATCCTCGCGCACCGCGCTGGATTCGGTCTCTTTGTAGCGGCGCTCCATGTTGTGCAGCACCCCTTCGAACGGGTGGCGACGCACGGAGGTATCGCCGCGATCGTTCATATACTTGAACTCGATGTTCTCTTTGCCGGAACCGAACAGGATCACTTTGTGCACGTTCGGGGTCAGGCTCGCCCACGGGGCTTCGACGTCGAACTTATAGTGCTCTGCCAGCGATTTCAGCATCTGGAAGTAGTAGAAGTTCCGCTTGTCCCAGCCGCGAATGGCGCCGCCCGCCAGCGACAGTTCCGGGTTCTGAATCACGCGGTCCGGGTCGAAATACTGCTGGACGCCCAGGCCGTCACAGGTCGGGCATGCGCCCGCCGGGTTGTTGAATGAGAACAGACGCGGTTCCAGCTCGCGCATGCTGTAGCCGCAAATCGGGCAGGCGAAGTTGGCGGAGAAGAGCAGCTCTTCCACTTTTGGGTCGTCCATGTCGGAGACCACGGCCGTGCCGCCAGAGAGTTCCAGCGCCGTTTCAAAGGATTCCGCCAGGCGCGTGGCGAGATCGTCGCGCACCTTAAAGCGGTCAATCACCACCTCGATGGTGTGCTTCTTCTGCAGCTCCAGCTTTGGCGGATCGGACAGGTCGCACACCTCGCCGTCGATACGGGCGCGGATATAGCCCTGGCTTGCCAGGTTTTCCAGCGTTTTGGTGTGTTCGCCTTTTCGCTCTTTAATGATCGGCGCCAGCAGCATCAGGCGTTTGCCTTCCGGCTGCGACAGCACGTTATCCACCATCTGGCTGACGGTCTGGGCCGCCAGCGGGACGTCGTGGTCCGGGCAGCGCGGCTCGCCCACGCGGGCATACAGCAGACGCAGGTAGTCATGAATTTCGGTAATGGTACCGACCGTTGAACGCGGGTTATGCGAGGTGGACTTCTGCTCAATAGAGATAGCAGGGGACAACCCTTCAATGTGGTCGACATCCGGTTTTTCCATCAGCGACAGGAACTGACGCGCGTACGCAGAGAGCGATTCAACGTAACGACGCTGTCCTTCGGCATACAAAGTGTCGAAAGCCAGTGAGGATTTGCCAGACCCCGAAAGTCCGGTCACGACAATGAGTTTGTCGCGAGGGATTATGAGGTTGATATTCTTGAGATTGTGGGTGCGGGCGCCCCGAACTTCGATCTTATCCATTCACCTTTCCCGGTTGGAACACGGATTGCCTGATTTGTTTGAAGGACAAACGGCTGTCAGAAACGGCTAATTATGACACAATTTGACCTGTTTGAATATACAGTATTGGAATGCATTTTCTGATTGGCTGTGTAACAATGTGGAGTTGCGAGAGAACTCTGGAACGTGCTACGCAACTATCAAAGTGCAGCATGGAAATGGTACACTCGCGCGTTTACACTATTAAGAAACGTATTCAGGAGACACGAACATGGCCAGCAGAGGCGTAAACAAGGTGATTCTCGTCGGTAATCTGGGCCAGGACCCGGAAGTACGCTACATGCCGAGTGGTGGCGCAGTTGCCAACATTACGCTGGCTACTTCCGAATCCTGGCGTGATAAAGCGACCGGTGAGATGAAAGAGCAGACCGAATGGCACCGTGTAGTGCTGTTTGGCAAACTGGCAGAAGTGGCCGGTGAGTATCTGCGTAAAGGTTCTCAGGTCTATATCGAAGGCCAGCTGCGTACCCGCAAATGGACCGATCAGTCCGGCGCTGAGAAGTACACCACGGAAGTCGTGGTCAACGTGGGCGGCACCATGCAGATGCTGGGTGGCCGTCAGGGCGGTGGCGCACCGGCAGGTGGTGGTCAGAGCCAGCAGCAGGGCGGTTGGGGTCAGCCTCAGCAGCCGCAGGGCGGCAACCAGTTCAGCGGCGGCGCGCAGTCTCGTCCGCAGCAGCAGTCTGCTCCGGCGCCGTCTAACGAACCGCCAATGGATTTCGACGACGACATTCCGTTCTGATTTCCGCGTGCTGAAAACAAAAAACCCAGACTATCGTCTGGGTTTTTTTATTCCGTCAGGGATCAGGTAATCACCATCGGCCAGTCTGGCGGCGTGTGGCTCATCGCCTCAACCATCACCACTTTAATATTTTCCCAGACGGCGGCGATATCCAGCAGGGTGATGCCAAGCAGACCCGTTGCAAACCAGCAGGCTGCACCCAGCCCCAGCAGGGTGCTGATGACAGCAAGACCCGCATAGTCAGATTTACGAAACTGAATATTCAGCGTGCTGGCTAAAAACATCAGTACCGCACTCAACAAAGGCCAGCGCAGGAGAACCATGCTGGTAGTAATGGTTGCCATAAAACCCATCCTCTACAAAACAGACGAACTGAATGAAACGGTGTTTCTCGTTACAAAATATGTGTGAACTATATCACATTTGTTGATTTATTCGCCAGTATCTGAGCGATCAAAAAAGAGGATTTTATTCTTCAGAAAAGGCGATTGCGCGGGTTGGTTCGGCCTTCGGCGCACGAGGAGGTGGGCACACAGCGTGCCGGAAACGCACATCGGGCAGGTGGTGATACCGCAAATTCGGTTTTTATAAGAGGGACGTTATTCTCACCCAATCCTGAAAATATTGTGGTGAAGGCTGACTATTTATAAATCAACGAACACAATGCCTCCGAGCAAATAGTATAAAACGTCCCGATGAAGTTGTACTTTTTTCATGCTGTCAGACGTTTGGCTTAATCAACGATCGTCTGTTGTGTTATCTTCCCGTCAGCCCTAACGGGCTGGATAATTATTTTCCTTAATTGAAACGGAACGAATACTTACAGTTTAACTTACGGGAAAATATTATCGGCATAACGAAATTTAAGATTTTTAATACTAAAAGTCAGTTGCTAACTTCGCATGATTCATGCAACGTAATCACCTGTTTAACAAAGCATCCGGCCTTCATTACTACAGGCGTACAACATGCAGGGATATAGGGCGGGAAATGAATCGTAGCGCGCGGCGCAAAATGCTCAGGGTGGTAGGGATCATCATGGTAGTTATGCTGCCGGTGATGCTTGCGCTATGGTTTGCCCAGCTACGAGCCGTTTCTGAAACAAGCGCCCAGCTACGCACATTTGCTGAACTGGCTTTAGACAAAACAGAGCTGGTTATTCAACAGGTTGAGCTGGCCAGGGACGAGGCGGTAAAATATCAGGGCGAGCTTTGCACGCCGGGACACCGTCAATATATGCTGAACGTTGTTCGTGGCCGCCTGTTTGTCGCCGATTTAATTTACGCTGAAGGTCAGAATTTTCTTTGTTCGACCGTTTTTACACCGGATCACCCCTACGCCATTCCTGACGCTAATTACACGCGTAAACCTGACGTCGCTATCTATTATTATCGCGACACCCCATTTTATACTGGCTATAAAATGACATATATGCAGCGCGGAAATTATGTGGTTGTCGTCAACCCGCTTTCATACAGCGAAGTCATGTCCGCGGATCATTCTCTCTCCTGGGGTGTGTACGACACGGTAACCAATGCTTTCTTTTCCGTCAGCCAGAAAGCCAATGTTTCTTTATTAAATTCGATGATTCGGGATAAGGAATCGGTATTTCAAAAAGATAACCGCTTTTATACGATCGTAACATCTCCCAAAAGACCGATTGCGGCCATTGTCTCGACATCAAATAAACGCTTTTATGAAACGCTTTATCACCAGGCGACGTTGACGCTGCCGCTGGGCATGATCTGCAGCATTATTATTTTGCTGGTATGGTCCCGTACCCATCGTGAGCTTAATTCGCCGGGGCGCTTACTGCACCGCGCGCTGAACAAACGACAGCTTTGCGTCCACTATCAGCCGATTATTGATATTAAGAATAACCAGTGTGTGGGCGCGGAGGCGCTGTTACGCTGGCCTGGCTTTAACGGGCAGGTGATGAGCCCGGCTGAGTTTATCCCGCTGGCGGAAAGTGAGGGAATGAGCGAGCGGATTACGGACTATGTCGTTGAGGAGGTGTTCAACGATCTGGGTCATTTCCTGGCCGAGCATCCGCATCTCTATATTTCGATTAACCTGTCGGCCACGGACTTCCACTCCTCGCGGCTGATCGCCATGATTTCCGACAAGGCCCGCCACTACGCCGTCCGTGCGCAGCAAATCAAAATAGAAGTGACGGAGCGCGGTTTTATCGATGTGCCAAAAACCACGCCGGTGATTCAGGCTTTCCGTCAGGCGGGTTACGAAGTCGCGATCGATGATTTCGGTACCGGCTACTCGAACCTGCACAACCTCTACTCGCTGAACGTGGATATTCTGAAAATCGATAAATCGTTTATCGATACCCTAACGACCAACAGTACCAGCCACCTGATCGCCGAGCATATTATCGAGATGGCGCAAAGCCTGCGGCTGAAAACCATTGCGGAAGGGGTAGAGACGGCAGAGCAGGTGAGCTGGCTGTTGAAGCGCGGCGTCCAGTTTTGTCAGGGATGGCACTTCGCAAAAGCGATGCCGCCCCAGGAATTTATGACCTGGCAGCAGCAGCCTTTGCACTGAGGGTGATTAATTTAACTGGTGGCGATAGTCGCTCGGCGTGCGGTCAAACTCGCGGCGAAACACGCGGGAAAAGGTTTGTTGCGACACATAGCCAAGGTCCATCGCGATATCAAAAATGGGCCGCTGCGTGGAGCGTAGCGCCTGCGCCGCCAGCAGCAGTCTGCGCTGGCGAATGTACTCACCCAGCGTCTGATGCATGACCGTGCGGAACATTCTCTGTAAATACCATTTCGAATAGCCCGACTTTTTAGCGACCACATCAATGTTCAACGGTTGGTCGATATGGTCATCAATCCATTCAATAAGCGTCTGAATAATCTGCTGATGCGACATAAGGTTGCCCCTCTGTAGATACAACTATCTCGGTTAATTCGTCGTTTTCTCTGCGGGCGAGTATAATTCCTCAAGTTAACTTGAGGTAAAGAGGTTTTATGGAAAAGAGATTGCCGCGAATTAAAGCGCTTTTAACCCCCGGTGAAGTGGCGAAGCGAAGCGGCGTTGCGGTATCGGCGCTCCACTTCTATGAAAGCAAAGGGTTAATTAAAAGCATCCGCAACGGCGGCAACCAGCGCCGCTATACCCGCGACGTGCTCCGCTACGTGGCGATTATCAAAATTGCGCAACGAATCGGAATCCCCCTGGCCACCATCGGCGAGGCGTTTGGCGTGCTGCCTGAAGGGCATACGCTGAGCCCGAAAGAGTGGAAAGAGCTGTCTTCCCAGTGGCGTGAAGAGCTGGACCGGCGTATTCATACGCTGGTCGTCCTGCGTGATGAGCTGGACGGTTGTATCGGCTGCGGCTGCCTGTCGCGTAGCGATTGTCCGTTGCGTAACCCTGGCGACAGGCTGGGTGAGCAGGGGACGGGGGCGCGGCTGCTGGAAGAGGATTGAGTTTGTGCGGCCGGCAAAAAGCATAATAAAGAACTAAAGCGCCACATAAGGGCGCTTTAGTTTTTCCCGGTCTTTGTCTTTCACTCTATCCCGCTGGTTCACGGGAGGGTTTCCCCCGACATCAGCACCCCTCAGTGTCGAGCTGGTTGGGGAGGTTCCGGATTGTGCTGACACTTTAATTCTATGCAAGACCCGTTTTTTCGCCAGCCTCACCGACCGTTTTTTAGACGAATTTTTTTCGCGGTGTTGTTCAATTTTCTATAGTTAAAAAGTATGAATAACAGGAGAAAGCCATGCTCACGGTACACCACCTTAACCAGTCGCGCTCGCACCGCGCGATCTGGGCGCTGGAAGAACTCGGCCTGCCTTATGAGATCGTCCACTACCAGCGCGAAAAGAACATGCTGGCGCCGGAGGCTCTTAAAAAGGTGCATCCGTTGGGCAAATCGCCGGTCATCGAAGATAACGGACTGATTCTTGCGGAGTCTGGCGCAATTCTGGAATATCTGCAGGAAACGTACGATGCCGAGTCTCGGCTTAAGCCTTTGGATCCCGCGCATAAGGTGCAATACCGCTTCTGGCTGCATTACGCCGAAGGATCGCTGATGCCGCTGCTGTTAATGAAGCTGGTCTTCAACAGCCTCGGCAAGCCGCCGGTGCCGTTTGGTATCAGAACCCTGGGCAAAGCGCTGGGGCAGGGGGTGCAGAAAGCGTATCTCAACCGTCAGCTGGAGACCCATGCGCGCTTTATTGAGTCACATCTTGCCGAAAACAGCTGGTTTGCCGGGGATTCGCTCAGCATGGCCGATATCCAGATGAGCTTCCCGATCTTTGCCCTGCTGGCGCGCGGCGGTATCGCTAATCTGCCGCATATTCAGGCATGGAAGGCAAAAGTTGAGAACACCCCTGGCTGGCAAAGAACCCTGGAACAAGGTGGACCGTTATCTATTCCCGGTGAGGACTGAAATGTAAACAAATTGCGCATAGACGATAACGTTTGCGCATCCTCTGTTTATTTCTTCAGCGTCATAAGTGAATTTTAGCGAAAAACGAGAAAGTTCAGTTGAAAAGGGCGGGGATTACGCTAGATAATCGTTTGCCTTAATTTGACCACCCGTTTGTAAGCGCGGAGCTAAACGTTTGCTTTTTTTGTGACGCCCTTTCGTCACAAACGCAACACAAGGATTTGACGTTCAGCTGGCAGTGGCGTCTCCACCTCGCTTACGGACTTCCTAAAAAACTCTCAGGGGATGTTTTCTATGTCTACGCCATCTGCGCGTACTGGCGGTTCACTTGACGCCATGTTTAAAATTTCGGCCCGCGGCAGCACCGTGCGCCAGGAAATTGTTGCCGGTTTGACAACGTTTCTGGCGATGGTTTATTCCGTCATCGTTGTGCCGGGCATGCTGGGCAAAGCAGGCTTCCCGCCAGCGGCCGTCTTTGTGGCGACCTGCCTCGTGGCCGGCGTGGGCTCCATCGTGATGGGCCTGTGGGCGAACCTGCCGTTGGCGATTGGTTGCGCCATCTCTCTGACCGCGTTTACCGCGTTCAGCCTGGTGCTGGGTCAGCACATCAGCGTACCGGTTGCGCTGGGTGCCGTGTTCCTGATGGGTGTGCTGTTTACCGTGATTTCGGCGACCGGCATCCGTAGCTGGATTTTGCGCAACCTGCCGCAGGGCGTGGCGCACGGTACCGGCATCGGTATCGGCCTGTTCCTGTTGCTGATCGCCGCCAACGGCGTCGGTCTGGTCATCAAGAACCCGCTGGACGGTCTGCCGGTGGCGCTGGGCCACTTCGCCAGCTTCCCGGTGATTATGTCGCTGATCGGCCTGGCGGTGATTATCGGTCTGGAAAAACTGAAAGTCCCGGGCGGCATTCTGCTGACCATTATCGGTGTATCCATCGTCGGCCTGATTTTCGATCCAACCGTACACTTCTCCGGTATCTTCGCCATGCCGTCGCTGAGCGATGACAAAGGCAACTCCCTGATTGGCAGCCTGGATATCGTTGGCGCGCTGAACCCGGTGATCCTGCCAAGCGTGCTGGCGCTGGTCATGACCGCCGTGTTTGACGCGACCGGTACCATTCGTGCGGTGGCCGGTCAGGCGAACCTGCTGGATAAAGACGGTCAGATTATTGACGGCGGCAAAGCGCTGACCACTGACTCCCTGAGCAGCGTCTTCTCTGGTCTGGTGGGCGCGGCGCCTGCGGCGGTGTACATCGAGTCCGCAGCGGGTACGGCGGCAGGCGGTAAAACCGGCCTGACGGCGATCACCGTCGGCGTGCTGTTCATGCTGATCCTGTTCCTCTCTCCGCTCTCCTATCTGGTTCCGGCGTATGCGACCGCGCCAGCGCTGATGTACGTTGGCCTGCTGATGCTGAGCAACGTGGCGAAAATCGACTTTGCGGATTTCGTGGACGCCATGTCTGGCCTGATCACCGCGGTCTTCATCGTCCTGACCTGTAACATCGTGACCGGCATTATGATTGGCTTCGCGTCGCTGGTGATTGGTCGTCTGGTTTCCGGTGAATGGCGCAAGCTGAACGTTGGCACCGTGATTATCGCCGTTGCGCTGGTGGCGTTCTACGCGGGCGGCTGGGCAATCTAAGTTGTCCATTGATGCGAAAACGGGTGGCTCAGGCCGCCCGTTTTTATTTTCAGGACTCATCCTGTTGCCTTTTGCGTTACTCTGGGGAAGATAGAATAAAAGGCACGACGCCTTCCGGAGTAAATAAGCAACACAGCAAACAGGGAACGCATGGAAATCTTCTTCACAATACTCATCATGACCCTTGTGGTCTCGCTATCCGGGGTGGTTACACGCGTACTGCCCTTTCAGGTCCCCCTGCCATTAATGCAAATTGCCATCGGCGCGCTGCTGGCGTGGCCGACGTTTGGCCTGCACGTGGAATTTGACCCCGAACTGTTCCTCGTGCTGTTTATCCCGCCGCTGCTGTTTGCCGATGGCTGGAAAACGCCCACGCGCGAATTCCTTGAGCACGGGCGCGAGATCTTCGGCCTGGCGCTGGCGCTGGTGGTGGTCACCGTCGTCGGGATTGGTTTTCTGATCTACTGGGCGGTACCGGGTATTCCATTAATACCGGCTTTTGCGCTGGCCGCCGTGCTGTCGCCAACCGATGCCGTGGCGCTGTCCGGCATTGTGGGTGAAGGCCGTATTCCGAAGAAAATCATGGGGATTTTACAGGGTGAGGCGCTGATGAACGACGCCTCCGGCCTGGTTGCCCTGAAGTTTGCCGTGGCCGTTGCGATGGGCACGATGGTCTTTACCGTCGGCGGCGCGACGCTGGAATTCTTCAAGGTGGCGATTGGCGGTATTCTCGCAGGCTTCGTGGTGAGCTGGCTGTACGGCCGCTCATTGCGCTTCCTCAGCCGCTGGGGCGGCGATGAGCCCGCAACGCAGATCGTACTGCTGTTCCTGCTGCCGTTTGCCTCTTATCTGATTGCCGAACATATCGGCGTGTCGGGCATTCTGGCAGCGGTTGCGGCGGGGATGACCATTACCCGTTCCGGCGTAATGCGCCGCGCGCCGCTGGCCATGCGCCTGCGTGCCAACAGCACCTGGGCCATGCTGGAATTTGTCTTTAACGGCATGGTGTTCCTGCTGTTGGGCCTGCAGCTGCCGGGCATTATGGAATCCTCGCTGGTGGCGGCCGAAGCCGATCCGAACGTTGAGGTCTGGATGCTGTTTACCGACATCGTGCTGATCTACATGGCGCTGATGCTGGTGCGTTTCGGCTGGCTGTGGACGATGAAAAACTTCAGCGTACGTTTCCTGAAGAAAAAGCCGATGGAGTTTGGTTCGTGGACAACGCGTGAACTGCTGATCGCCTCTTTTGCGGGCGTACGCGGGGCGATCACCCTTGCCGGTGTACTCTCCATTCCGCTGCTGCTGCCCACGGGCGATGTCTTCCCGGCGCGCTACGAGCTGGTCTTCCTGGCGGCGGGCGTGATTCTGTTCTCCCTGTTTGTCGGCGTGATTATGCTGCCGATTTTACTCCAGCATATTGATGCCGGTGATTCGACCCAGCAGCATAAAGAGGAGCGTATTGCCCGGGCAGCCACCGCCGAAGTGGCAATTGTCGCGATTCAGAAGATGGAAGAGCGTCTGGCCGCGGATGCGGAAGAGAACATCGACAATCAGCTGCTGACGGAGGTCAGTTCCCGCGTGATTGGTAACCTGCGCCGCCGCGCGGACGGGCGTAACGATGTGGAAAGCTCGCTGCAGGAGGAAAACCTGGAGCGCCGGTTCCGCCTGGCGGCGCTGCGCTCAGAGCGCGCCGAGCTGTACCATCTGCGCGCCACGCGGCAGATCAGCAACGAAACGCTGCAAAAGCTGCTGCACGATCTGGACCTGCTGGAAGCGCTGTTGATAGAGAATCAGTAGCGCTGTTTTTGCCCCTCACCCTAGCCCTCTCCCCACAGGGGAGAGGGAACCGATCGAGCCCAGGGGTTAGGGTGAGGGCACCCAAAACCCCTCACAACACTGCAGCCACGCCTGCGCGCTCTGCGATAAATACACCCCTTCACGCCAGATCATCCCCAGCTGCCAGTGCAGGTCGCTCTCCAGCGGGATCCAGCGCAGCGTGTTTTTATCCAGACGCTCGCAAATCGGCTGCGGCAGAATGGCAATCCCCACGCCGGCCTGCACCATCGCCGCCAGGAAATCCCACTGTCCGCTGCGCACCGCTATGCGCGGCTTGACGTTATGCTGGTTAAACAGCGTCATCAGCTGGCGGCTGAGAGCGAAGTCTTCGTTGTAGATCAGCAGAGGGTGCTCGCCGAGCAGTTCAGGTCTCACCGAGTCTAACTTCAGCCAGTCGCCGGAGCGGGGAACCAGCACGCACAGCGGGTGGCTAAAGAGCGGAAGCGTCGCCAGACCGCTCTCTTCCTCAACGGGAAGGGCGGTCATTGCCACGTCGAGCTCGCCGTTGGTGACGGCCTGCTGGACGGTTAACCCACCAAACTCCGAAATCTTCAGCTCAACGCCGGGATAACGCTGGCGAAACAGGCTAATCGGCCCGGCCATCATCATCCCCACCATTGGCGGAATGCCGAGGCGAAGGACACCTTTCTTCAGATGATTGATATCGCCCAGCTCTGCTTCCAGCTGGCGAAACTCCGCCAGAATCGCCAGCCCGCGTTCGAACACCACGCGTCCGGTGTCGGTCAGCAGCAGCTTGCGCCCGTCGCGGATCAGCAGGGTACAGTTCAGTTCATCTTCGAGGTTTTTCAGCATCTTGCTGATGGTGGGCTGGGTAACAAACAACTTCTCCGCTGCGCGGGTAAAACTTTGCTGACGAACCACTTCGACAAAATAGCGCAGCGTTCTTATGTCCATGATTATTCCTCGAAACTATACCTTTGATGATTTTAATTCATTTCAGTCCATACCGTGCGCTCTCTATACTGGCGCCTCGTCTCATTTTTGAGGAAAACACCCATGGCCGTGGCGTTAAGCCGTGTTACGCCTGCCGTTGTGCAACGACTCCAGGTCCCGGTGCAGGTAATGCTCTACGCGGGACTGTTTGTTTTCGCGGAATATCTTGTCGGCTGGCTGCATCTGCCGCTGCCCGCCAATCTTGTCGGGATGCTGCTGATGCTGACGCTTATTCTGTGCCGCGTGATCCCCCTTAACTGGGTGCGCGCCGGGGCGCGCTGGCTGCTGGCGGAGATGCTGCTGTTCTTTGTTCCGGCGGTGGTGGCGGTGGTGAACTATGCGCAGCTGCTGATGGTGGACGGCTGGCGAATCTTTGCGGTTATCGCGCTGAGTACGCTGATGGTGCTGGGGGCGACCGCCTGGGTGGTGGATAAAGTGTATCGCTTTGAAATCAGCAGGCATAAACATGACTAACTTTCAGATCAGCGTCTTGTGCCTGATTGCGACGCTGGCGATCTACTTCGCCAACAAGCGGCTCTATCGCCGCTTTCATGCCCTGCCGCTGATGCCGCTGGTCTTCACGCCGATCCTGCTGGTGCTGATGCTGGTCTTCGGCCACATCTCCTGGCAGAACTACATTGGCGAATCCCACTGGCTGCTGTGGCTGCTCGGCCCGGCGACCATCGCTTTTGCCGTCCCCGTTTACGACAACCTCGCCATTATCAAACGCCACTGGATGTCGCTCAGCGCGGGTGTAATCACCGCCACGGTGGTGGCGGTGTGTAGCTCCGTCTGGCTGGCGCGGCTGTTTACGCTGCCCGATGAAATTCAGCGCAGCCTGGCGGTGCGTTCGGTAACCACGCCGTTTGCGCTGGCGGCCGCTAAACCGCTCGGCGGGCAGCCGGATTTGGTGGCGCTGTTTGTTGTCGTGACGGGTGTGTTCGGTATGGCGGTCGGCGATATGTTGTTCCTGCGCTTGTCGATCCGTGAAGGGATGGCGAAAGGCGCGGGGTTTGGCGCGGCGTCGCACGGGGCGGGCACGGCACGTTCGTATGAGCTGGGCCAGCAGGAGGGCGTTGTCGCAAGCCTGGTGATGATGCTCTCAGGCGTAGTGATGGTGCTGATTGCGCCGCTGGTGGCGTGGGTGATGTTCTAAGCTCCCCGGCCAGAACGACCGGGGAGGAAAGGCTTAGTGCGCGCGGCCCTGCTCGACGCCCAGGCCGGTTTGCGAGCGGATAAACTGGGCGCGGAATTTCTCACGCTCCAGGTTACCCTCCGGCGAATTGTCGGTGGCCGAGAAGAACCAGATGCCGATAAACGCCACGGCGATCGAGAACAGCGCCGGGTATTCATACGGGAAGATAGCGCTTGCGTGACCGAGGATCTGCACCCAGATGGTCGGGCCCAGAATCATCAGGATCACCGCCGTCAGCAGCCCCAGCCAGCCGCCAATCATCGCGCCGCGCGTGGTCAGCTTCGACCAGTACATGGAGAGCAGGATGATCGGGAAGTTGCAGCTTGCCGCAATCGAGAAGGCCAGCCCCACCATAAAGGCGATGTTCTGCTTCTCAAACAGAATGCCTAACAGAATCGCCACGACGCCCAGCACCAGCACGGTGATTTTCGAGACCTTCAGCTCGTCGCGCTCGCTCGCGCCTTTGCGGAAGACGTTGGCGTAGAGGTCATGCGATACCGCAGACGCGCCTGCCAGCGTCAGCCCTGCAACCACCGCAAGAATGGTGGCGAAGGCCACGGCGGAGATAAAGCCGAGGAACAGGTTACCGCCCACCGCGTCCGCCAGGTGCACCGCCGCCATGTTGTTACCGCCAATCAGCGCGCCCGCCGCGTCTTTAAACGCCGGGTTCGCCCCCACCAGCATGATCGCGCCAAAGCCGATGATAAAGGTGAGGATATAGAAGTAACCCATGAAACCGGTGGCGTAAAAGACGCTCTTACGCGCTTCACGCGCATCGCTCACGGTGAAGAAACGCATCAGGATATGCGGCAGGCCCGCAGTACCGAACATCAGGCCGAGACCGAGCGAGAGCGCGGATATCGGGTCTTTCACCAGCCCGCCCGGGCTCATGATCGCTTCCCCTTTCGGGTGGACCGCCATCGCTTCGGTGAACAGGTTATTGAAGCTGAACCCGACATGCTTCATCACCATAAAGGCCATAAAGCTGGCGCCGAACAGCAGCAATACCGCTTTGATGATCTGCACCCAGGTGGTTGCCAGCATGCCGCCGAACAGGACGTACATCACCATCAGCACGCCAACCAGCACCACCGCGACGTGGTAGTTCAGGCCGAACAGCAGTTCGATCAATTTACCCGCGCCCACCATCTGCGCAATCAGGTACAGCGCCACCACCACCAGCGAACCGCAGGCGGAGAGGGTGCGAATCGGCCCCTGCTTCAGGCGATAGGATGCCACGTCAGCGAAGGTGTAGCGTCCCAGGTTGCGCAAGCGTTCGGCAATCAGGAACAGGATGATCGGCCAGCCAACGAGAAAGCCGAGAGAGTAGATCAGGCCGTCATAGCCGGAGGTGTACACCAGCGCGGAGATCCCGAGGAACGAGGCGGCGGACATAAAGTCACCCGCGATTGCCAGCCCGTTCTGGAAGCCGGTAATGTTGCCGCCAGCGGTGTAGTAATCGTTACGGGAGCGCACGCGTTTCGATGCCCAGTAGGTGATGTACAGCGTCAGCACCACAAAAATCAGGAACATCACAATCGCCTGCCAGTTGGTTGGCTGGCGCTGTACCTCGCCGGTAATCGCATCCGCCGCGTGGGCGGCAAAGGGAAGCGTGGCGGCGAGCGCCGTCAGAATTCTCTTCATGATGCTTTTACCTCTTGCAGTACCGCTTTATTAAGGCGATCGAATTCACCGTTCGCGCGCCAGACGTAGACGCCGGTCAGCAAAAATGAAATCACAATCACGCCAATGCCAATCGGAATACCGCGCGTCACGCTGGTCCCCTCGTGCAGCGGGGTGCCCAGCCAGTGCGGGGCAAAGGCGATCAGCAGAATAAAGCCGACGTAGATAACCAGCATGATGATGGAAAGGATGAAGGCAAACCGTTGCCGCTTATCGACGAGCTCCCTGTAGTGCGCACTATTCTCTATCTGCTGACAAATATCGTTATTCATCACAGAGTCTCCAAAGGTAAGGTAGGTTTGTTTTTAGTCCCCTCTCCCCTTTGGGGAGAGGGTTAGGGTGAGGGGAGGAAGGTGCGGTCTGATGCCCTCACCCCAGCCCTCTCCCACAGGGAGAGGGAGAAAACACTAGGAAGGCATCGCGATGGCCTGCTTCTCTTCGAGCAGTTTTTCCACCACGCCAGGATCCGCGAGCGTTGAGGTATCGCCGAGGTTGCTGGTGTCTCCAGCCGCGATTTTGCGCAAGATACGACGCATAATTTTGCCGGAACGGGTTTTCGGCAGCGAGTCGGTCCAGTGCAGCACGTCCGGCGTCGCCAGCGGGCCAATCTCTTTACGCACCCAGTTGCGCACCTCAGCGTAGAGCTCAGGCGACGGTTCTTCACCGTGGTTCAGGGTGACATAGGCGTAAATCGCCTGGCCTTTGATGTTGTGCGGAATGCCCACAACCGCCGCTTCGGCAATCTTCGGATGCGACACCAGCGCCGATTCAATCTCAGCGGTGCCCAGACGGTGGCCGGAGACGTTCAGCACGTCGTCCACGCGGCCGGTTATCCAGTAATAGCCATCTTCGTCACGACGCGCGCCGTCGCCGCTGAAGTACATGTTTTTAAAGGTCGAGAAGTAGGTCTGCTCGAAGCGATCGTGATCGCCGAACAGGGTACGCGCCTGACCAGGCCAGGAGTCAGTGATCACCAGGTTGCCTTCGGTGGCGCCTTCCAGCGGGTTGCCTTCGTTATCCACCAGCGCAGGCTGCACGCCGAAGAACGGACGGGTTGCGGAACCGGCCTTCAGCTGCGTGGCGCCCGGCATCGGGGTGATCATGAAGCCGCCGGTTTCGGTCTGCCACCAGGTGTCCATCACCGGGCATTTCTCGTTGCCGATTTTCTTCCAGTACCACTCCCAGGCTTCCGGGTTGATTGGCTCACCCACGGAACCGAGGATGCGCAATGAAGAGCGGTCAGTGCCTTCGATGGCTTTATCGCCTTCAGCCATTAATGCGCGGATCGCCGTTGGCGCGGTGTAGAGAATGTTGACCTGGTGTTTGTCGACCACCTGACACATACGCGCCGGGGTCGGCCAGTTTGGTACGCCCTCAAACATCAGCGTTGTTGCGCCACAGGCCAGCGGGCCGTACAGCAGGTAGCTGTGTCCGGTAACCCAGCCCACGTCGGCGGTACACCAGTAGATGTCGCCCGGATGGTAGTCGAAGACGTATTTGAAGGTGGTGGCCGCATAGACCAGATAGCCGCCGGTGGTGTGCAGCACGCCTTTCGGCTTACCGGTGGAGCCGGAGGTGTAAAGAATGAACAGCGGATCTTCTGCGTTCATCTCTTCCGGTTGATGCTGGTCGCTCGCGTTCTCGATCAGGTCGCTCCACCACAGGTCGCGCCCCTCGTTCCAGTCGATTTTGCCGCCGGTACGCTTAAGGACGATGACGTTACTGACCGTTTTGACGTTCGGGTTTTTCAGCGCTTCGTCGACGTTTTTCTTCAGTGGGATACCGCGCCCGGCGCGCACGCCTTCATCGGCGGTGATCACCAGTTTTGAACTGGAATCGACAATACGGCCCGCAACCGCCTCTGGCGAGAACCCGCCGAAAATCACCGAGTGGATCGCACCGATACGCGCGCAGGCCAGCATGGCCACCGCCGCTTCCGGCACCATCGGCATATAGATAGCGACCACATCGCCTTTTTTAATGCCCTTTTCCAGCAGGACGTTGGCGAAGCGGCACACGTCGCGGTGCAGCTCTTTGTACGTAATATGTTTGCTTTGCGAGGCGTCATCGCCTTCCCAGATGATGGCCGTCTCATTCCCGCGCTCGGCGAGGTGACGATCGAGGCAGTTAGCCGCCAGGTTCAGGGTGCCATCTTCATACCATTTAATGGAGACATTGCCGGGCGCAAAGGAGGTGTTCTTCACCTTCTGATAAGGTTTGATCCAGTCAAGGATATGGCCCTGCTCACCCCAGAAGGTGTCCGGGGCGGTGATAGACTGCTGATATTTCTCGTGGTACTGCTCCGGGGTGATCAGGCAACGGTCCGCAATATTTGCGGGAATGTCGTGTTTATGTATTTGGCTCATGGCTTTTTTTCTCCTTGTAAGATGTTAATAATATGTCGCAAAAACGTTAATTGTAGGGGCTTTACAAGCTTTGTTTATTATTTGGGCTACAGATCACGCATTGTTTGAAGAGTATGAAAAATGAGCGAATGAAACTTTGAAGGAAAATAATTGATGCTGACGATTATTCACATTTATGTTTAAAAAAGCGTTTTTATAACAAAAGGTTATTTATCAGAATTAGAACAAACTCCCGTCATCGTCGCTTTTGTGAGTGAAACGCGTCGTTCTTTAAGGCTTGCGCAACAGGTCGCGCAAATGATACTCATACGCCGCGTTAAAAAATCCCATAAACCAACGCAACACAATTCATACCCTTTCAGTATGTCTCCCTGTTCATGCAGTTTGAATGAATAAGGCGCTTCATTGAGGAAGTCAGTTTCTATGAAAAACGTTAAAGTCAGCCTTGCCTGGCAGATCTTAATCGCCCTTGTGCTGGGCATCTTGCTGGGCAGTTACCTCCACTATCATAGCGACAGCCGCGAATGGCTGATTGCGAACCTGCTCTCTCCGGCAGGGGATATCTTTATTCATCTGATCAAGATGATTGTGGTACCGATTGTGATCTCGACGCTGGTGGTCGGTATTGCGGGCGTCGGCGATGCGAAGCAGTTAGGCCGTATTGGTGCGAAAACCATTATCTATTTCGAAGTGATCACTACGGTTGCGATTATCCTCGGTATCACGCTGGCGAACGTGTTCCAGCCGGGTTCCGGGATCGATATGTCGCAGCTGGCCACGGTGGATATTTCGAAATACCAAAGTACGACCGCTGACGTGCAGAGCCATGCGCATGGCCTGATGGGCACTATCCTGTCGCTGGTGCCGACCAACATCGTGGCGTCGATGGCGAAGGGCGAGATGCTGCCCATCATCTTCTTCTCGGTGCTGTTTGGTCTGGGGCTCTCTTCTCTGCCGGCGACGCACCGTGAGCCGCTGGTGACCGTGTTCCGCTCTATCTCCGAAACCATGTTTAAAGTGACCCACATGGTGATGCGTTACGCGCCGGTAGGGGTGTTTGCGCTTATCGCCGTCACCGTGGCGAATTTCGGTTTTGCCTCTCTCTGGCCGCTGGCGAAGCTGGTGCTCCTGGTGCATTTTGCCATCCTGTTCTTTGCGCTGGTGGTGCTGGGAATTGTGGCGCGTCTGTGTGGGCTGAGCATCTGGATCCTGATTCGTATCCTGAAAGATGAGCTGATTCTGGCCTACTCCACGGCAAGCTCTGAGAGCGTGCTGCCGCGCATCATTGAGAAGATGGAAGCCTACGGCGCGCCTGCCTCTATTACCAGCTTCGTGGTACCGACCGGCTACTCCTTTAACCTGGACGGTTCGACGCTGTACCAGAGCATCGCCGCTATCTTTATTGCGCAGCTGTACGGCATTGACCTGTCGCTGTGGCAGGAGATCGTACTGGTGCTGACGCTGATGGTGACGTCCAAAGGTATTGCAGGCGTTCCGGGCGTCTCCTTCGTGGTGCTGCTTGCAACGCTTGGCAGCGTCGGTATTCCGCTGGAAGGTCTGGCGTTTATCGCCGGTGTCGACCGTATCCTCGACATGGCGCGTACCGCGCTGAACGTGGTGGGGAATGCCCTGGCGGTGCTGGTTATCGCCAAGTGGGAACACAAATTCGATCGTAAAAAAGCGCTGGCGTATGAACGCGAGGTGCTGGGTCGTTTTGATAAGACGGCCGACCAGTAACATCCTAAGCCCGGTGGCGCTGCGCTTACCGGGCCTACGGATTTTGTAGGCCGGGTAAGGCGAAGCCGCCACCCGGCACTTTACTCTCCGCTCAGCGCATCAAACTCTTCGCATCCGGTATCAAACCCTTCAGTGCAGCTCAGGTTCAACCAGTACAGCGCTTTCTGTTTATTGGGCGTGATAAAGCCTTTCTCACCCTGCCTGAACAACATCCCTGCCCAGTACTCGGAGTAGCCCGTGCGTGAAAGTGCCGAGCTCCGCTTGAACCACGAGGCGGCCTGCACGTCGTCCTGGGCCACTTCAACGCCGTTGGCATAAATCAGCCCCAGCAGCATTTGCGCATCTACCGCAGAGTCGTTGTCGATATCTTCGGCCGCCGTTTGCAGCAGTTTGATGGCCTGAGGATAGTCAGTTTTACCTGCCTGAGTGTTGACCAGCACGCGCGCCAGCATGATCGCGCCGCGTTTGCTGCCTGCGATGGTTGCCTGCTGCGCCAGTGCCTTAGCTTGCGCATAATTTCCCTGGGTAAAGAGGATTTGCGAGAGCAGCCCCATGGCGTCGACGTCGCCACCTTTAGCGGCTTTCTCGGCCCACAGCGCGGCCTGCTTGCTGTCACCGGAGCTAAAGTATGTATCGGCCAAATAATACTGGGCACGGGCGTCACCCGCTTCAGCCTGTTCTTTGTACTGGCTGCCAATCTCGTCGGCACGGACAAGCGATGTAAAAAGTAACAACAACAGAAAAATATGTTTCATGGGTTCTTATCATCGGGGTACACGCCGCGCAGTATAATCGCGGCGACAGAAGAAAAAAATGGGTGCATTAAGACCTCAGCATCCTGCAAGCCGGGCGGAACAGTGGTTCCGCCCGTAGAGGTTAGCCTGCGTTACAGGCTAATTTAGCCGCCACCTCCTGCTGTTCACCCTTTATTGAAAACTCGCATAACTTACCTCGAGTAATAAAGGTAAAGATCACTATCGTCAGGCAAATAATAAAGACGATGCCTAACGCAGTTTTTAATGGCGTCATGCCTTTTACTCCTTGTCAAAAAAAGAATAAGAGGCTACTCTCAACTTGTTCGGAGTTGAGGGAGTAGCCTCGGGTAAATGAAAATTTCCCGGGGCTTTCTACTTTCTGTCCCTCAACAATGCTCAAGACAGAAAGTCTTAAGCACCCGCCGCACATCTTATCCCGCTGAATTAAAATGCAAAGATGTAATTCTTTTTCGCGAAAATTACATTATTTCTGCGAGCCGCTTTCCAGACTAATAATTGATATATTTGATGAGTTAATCGGAAATAAAAAGGGAGTGAATATCTCACCCCCTTTATTCACTGATGAATTAACGGCTTCAACCCATTGCGCTTTCGCGCAGTCGGGCTTTCAGCTTGTTATATTCGTCGATGACATACTGTTCCGCTGCGTGCTGATCCGCAATCGGCTCTACGCGTACGGCGCAGTATTTATACTCCGGCGTTTTGGTTATCGGGCTTAAGTTCTCCGTGACCAGCTCGTTACAGGCGCCAATCCACCACTGGTAGGTCATATAGACCGCCCCTTTGTTCGGACGATCGCTGACCTGCGCACGGGTAATGATCCGGCCTTTGCGCGAGTTCACCCACACCAGCGCTTCGTCCTCAATGCCGAGGCGCGCTGCGTCGGCGGTGTTGATTTGCGCGTAGCCCGGTTCGTCCGCCAGTGCCGCCAGCGCGGCGCAGTTACCGGTCATTGAACGGCAGGAATAGTGGCCCACTTCACGCACGGTGGAGAGCACCATCGGATACTCGTCGGTGAGTTTATCGATCGGCGCGACCCAGTCGCAGGTGAAGAACTGCGCCAGCCCGTTCGGGGTGTCGAACTTCTCTTTAAAGAGGTATGACGTCCCCTGGTCGGCTTCGGACTCATCCCGGCACGGCCACTGGATGTATCCCAGCTCACCCATTTTTTCATAGGTTGCACCGTAGAAGTCCGGACACAGATTGCGCAATTCGTCCCAGATCTCCTGAGTGTTGTTGTAGTGCATCGGGTAGCCCATGCGGGTGGCGATTTCGCTGATAATCTGCCAGTCCGTTTTCAGATCCCACTTCGGCTCGACCGCCTTAAAGAAGCGCTGGAAGCCGCGGTCCGCCGCCGTGTAGACGCCTTCATGCTCGCCCCAGGAGGTCGACGGTAAAATCACATCCGCCGCCGCCGCGGTTTTGGTCATGAAGATATCCTGGACAATCACCAGCTCCAGATCCTCAAACCCTTTGCGCACAGCAGACAGCTCGGCGTCGGTCTGGAGCGGATCTTCACCCATGATGTAGGCCGCTCGCACCTCTCCGTGCGCCGCGCGGTGCGGCAGCTCGCTGATGCGATACCCGGTGTGTTCCGGCAGGCTTTCCACGCCCCAGGCCTTCGCGAATTTCTCGCGGTTTTCCGGGAACTTCACGTACTGGTAGCCCGGATAGGTATCCGGCAGCGCGCCCATATCGCAGGCACCCTGAACGTTATTCTGACCACGCACCGGGTTAACGCCGACGTGCGCTTTACCCAGATTGCCGGTCAGCATCGCGAGGCTGGTCAGGGAACGCACGGTTTCCACGCCCTGGTAGAACTGGGTCACGCCCATGCCCCACAGAATGGCGGCGGTTTTCGCCCCGGCATACATCCTGGCCGCCTGACGAATCTCCTGCGCGCTGACGCCGGTGATCGCTTCGACGAATTCAGGCGTATAGCCTTCGACTATTTTCTTATACTCTTCAAAGCCTTCCGTACGGGTGGCGACAAACGCCTGGTCGTACAGGTTCTCCTCAATAATGACGTGCCCCATTGCGTTCAACAGCGCGATGTTCGAGCCGTTTTTCAACGCGATGTGCATGTCCGCAATGCGCGCGGTTTCAATTTTGCGCGGATCGCAGACGATGATTTTCGCCCCGTTCTGCTTAGCGCGAATAACGTGGTTCGCGACGATAGGATGAGAATCCGCCGGGTTATAACCAAAGATGAAGACGAGATCGGTATTATCTATCTCGTTGATGGCATTACTCATTGCGCCGTTACCGACCGACTGGTGCAGACCTGCAACCGATGGGCCGTGTCAGACGCGAGCGCAGCAGTCGACGTTATTGGTTCCAATAACGGCGCGCGCGAATTTTTGCATCACATAGTTGGTTTCATTCCCCGTCCCGCGTGAAGAGCCGGTGGTCTGAATCGCATCCGGGCCATACTTGGCCTTGATGGCGCTCAGACGCGTGGCGACGTAATCCAGCGCCTCGCTCCAGGAGACGGCTTCCAGCTTGCCGCCGCGCTCGCGGCGGATCATAGGGGTTTTCAGGCGCGGGGTGAGGATTTGGGTATCGTTAATAAAATCCCAGCCGTAGTAACCTTTCAGGCATAGCGTGCCCTGGTTGGTTTTCCCCTGTGCGGCCTCCGCCCGGACGATTTTGCCGTTATCGACCACCAGGTGGATCTTGCAACCTGAGGCACAATAAGGGCAAACCGTGACGACTTTTTTCATCAGTCTGCTCCAGTTAATCGAATCATTCGCACCCACTATGCAGCTTCTATGCCATGTTTTTTGTATGGGTATACCCTGACTTTACGGTCCCTTCGCGGTGAAAACCCTGACAAAAAGCAGCCAATCGTCAAAATTGACGTGTCGACAGGGCAGCGGATGTGACATGGGTTGAATTTCCGTCACTGAAAAAACCATTTGACTGGAGCCGACGGCAGAATGGTTCAGACTTAACATAATCCCCTGACGGAAGCATACGATGAAACCGGCGATCCTGGTGGTTGATGACGATACGGCAGTCTGCGAACTGCTTCAGGACGTGCTGAGCGAGCACGTCTTTAGCGTGCTTGCCTGCCATAACGGCCAGGATGCACTGCGGCAGGTACAGCAGGATCCGAATATTGCGCTGGTGCTGCTGGATATGATGCTGCCGGATATCAACGGCTTACAGGTTTTGCTGCAGTTGCAAAAGCAGCGCCCGGCGCTACCGGTGATCATGTTAACCGGGCTGGGCAGTGAGTCAGACGTGGTGGTGGGGCTGGAGATGGGGGCCGACGATTATATTGGCAAACCGTTCAATCCGCGCGTGGTGGTCGCCCGCGTGAAAGCGGTGCTGCGCCGTACGGGCGTGCTGGCGGCAGAAGCCCCCGCAGCGCCGGTCGCGGGCATTGCTTTTAACGGGTGGACGCTCGATACCACCCGCTGTGAGCTGAGCGATCCGCAGCGTAACCCTGTCCCCTTAACCCAGGGCGAGTACGGCCTGCTGCTGGCGCTCACGCAAAATGCCCGTCGGGTGCTGAGCCGTGACCGGCTGCTTGAGCTGACCCACAGCGAAAGCGCCGACGTGTTCGATCGCACGATTGACGTGCTGATCATGCGCCTGCGCCGGAAAATAGAGGCTAACCCGCATCAGCCTGCGCTCATCAAAACGATCCGCGGGCTGGGTTACGTGTTTGCTACCGATGTGAGCCGGCCCGAGCAGGCGGCATAAGGCTTACGTTATCGCCGGAACAATGATGGCGGCAAAAATTGCGACGATGCACAGATACTTGAGGGCGTAATAGGCTTTACGGTTCCTTTTTTTCAGACGCTGTCCTCGTTCGCGGGCCGCATGAACGTATTTAAAAATGCGGTTAATGCCGCCGGTGCTGTCATTCTCGTCATTCGGTGAGCTGGCTGCGGACATCAGTGTGGTTCCCACCCAATGGTTAACCGCCTGCGCCCAGCGCCATTTCATCGGACGTTCAATATCACAGAAAAGAATAATGCGCGTTTGATCCGATTTATTCTCTGCCCAGTGGACGTAGGTCTCATCAAAAATAACGGCTTCACCATCCCGCCAGCTGTGGCGCTGCCCGTCGACTTCAATAAAGCAGCGGTCGTCATTCGGTGTGAATAAGCCCAGATGGTAACGAACCGAGCCCGCATACGGATCCCGGTGCTTGCCAAGCTTTGCACCCGCCGGCAGCTCGGCAAACATGGCCGCCTTCACCGAGGGGATTTCACTCACCAGCCGGGTCGTCACCGGGCATAAAGACTGCGCAGAGGGGTGGGCATCGGCATACCATTTCAGATAAAAACGTTTCCAGCCGCGTTTAAAAAAAGTGTTAAAGCCAGCGTCGTTATTATTTTGCGCCGCCTTAATATGATGCTGTAAACGCAGGGCCTCTTCGCGAATAACCAGCCAGTTTTCCGTCAGCTTATTTAATTCCGGGAAGCGTTCTGTTTCAAAGAATGGCTGCCTGGCGGGCAGGGAAGAAAACGCCGTCATAAACATATTGATGGGCGCCATGAACGTCGAATGGTCAAAGAGCTGACGAGAAAGCGTCTGTTTTTCTTTGCCGCGTGAATGCGCATAAATAACGCTGATAATGAAAATACCGATGATGATGGCTGCGAACATTTTTCCCTTGTCCTCTTTCTATCTCATTTCGGAAAAGCGTGCGGGCAGAGTGCTGCCCACGCCGAATATGCCAGATGGAGAGAGTGTAGTTCGGGGATATAAAATTCATAGAACTGTAATGAAAAATCGCAATTTTTGTTAAATTAAGTGCTCTCGCGAATAAACGCCTGCAGCTCGGCCAGCGTTTTCGCGCCGTCAATTGCGTTGGCGGCCAGCAGGCTTGCGCGCGCGCAGGCGTGCGCCAGATAAATGCTCTCCGTGAGCGGGAGCGATTCGTGGCAGCCGTATAAAAACCCCGCGCAAAACGCATCGCCCGCGCCGACGCTGCCGACAATGTCTTTCTGCTCCAGTAGCCATGATGGGATCCAGCGGCCTTGCTCACCCGGCGCTTCACCCCATGCGCCTTCCGGACAGTGGATCACCACCCGCTGACGCACGCCTGCCGCCAGCAGCTGCGTCGCGGCATCGGCGATATGGGCGATATTCAGCGCATCGTCGCCGTCGCGCATCTCAAGCCCGCTAAACTCCCCGGCTTCCAGCTCGTTAATCACCAGATAATCCAGATGGCGCAGGGCAGGGAGCACCAGCGGCTGATAGCGCGGGTCGCCCTTGCGGGACACCAGATCGAGCGACGTTTCATACCCCTGGTCGCGCATCTGCGCCAGCAGGCGCGCGCTGCGGGTGCCAAACTCGTCATCGGGCATATCCAGGCTGTCGAGCAGCAGCAGGTAGCCGAGATGGAAGATCTTCATCGATCCGTCTAAGCGATCGAAGGCGGGAAGATCCAGCAGGCGGTTGGCGCCCGGCGAGTGGAAGAAGGTGCGCTGTCCGCTGGGATCGGTCATGACCTGCGACATGGAGGTCGGGGCAAAGGTGGTGCGCTGCACGCGCTGGCGGTTGACGTGGTACTGGTCGAGCATCGCCAGAATGTAGTCCCCGTCGGCATCTTCACCAATCAGCCCCACTGCCTGCAGCGGCAGGCCAACGTGCATTTTCGCCAGCGTCAGCAGCACGTTGAGCGGCGCGCCGCCGGTTGAGCGTTCGCTGTGGGTAATTTCCGCCAGCCAGCCGCGCTCCGGCCACTGCACGATCTGGTGGACGTGATCCACCAGCATGTTGCCTGCGGCGATGATGCCTTTGCGTTCCATTATGCCTGCCCCGCGCTGCCGAAGATGCGCATCTGTTCGGCGACCGTATCGGTAATCGCCTCTTCTATCCCCAGCAGCAGCTCGGCAAACTCATCGTACAGCGGCTGGCGGTTCGCCATGCGCTGCTCCACGGCGGCGAGTGCGGCCTGCGACATGCCGGTGTAGAAGTTGATTTTATGAATGCCGAGCTCGATGGCGCGGCGGAAGTCGGCATCGCTAATCCCGGAGCCGCCGTGTAAAACCAGCGGCAGCCCCGTCTGCTGGCGAATGGCGTCCAGGCGTGGGAAATCGAGTTTCGGCTCGCCCTTGTATTTGCCGTGCGCGTTGCCGATGGCAACCGCCAGCGCGTCAATGCCGGTTGAATCTACAAATTCGCGCGCCAGCTGCGGGTCGGTAAAGAACGCTTCATCCGCATGCCCGTACAGCGCGCCGCCTTCATCGCCACCGACCGCGCCCAGCTCCGCTTCCACCGACACGCCGACCGCGTGGCACATCTTCACCACCTCCCGCGTCTGGCGAATGTTCTCCTCATAGCTTAGCGTAGAGCCGTCAAACATCACCGAGCTGAACCCTAAGCGCAGGGCGCGCACCACCGCCTCGAAATGCAGGCCGTGGTCGAGATTGAGCACCACGGGAATATCGTGACGGGCGGCCTCGAACTTCACCGCTTCGACAAGCGAATCCAGAGAAACGTACTTAAAATGCACTTCGGCGATGTTGATGATAAACGGCGAGCGTTCCTGCTTCGCGGCGGCGAACAGCGCGCGCAGGAAGTGGGAGTCGAGCACGTTAAACGCGCCCAGCGCGTAGCGATGCGCCCTGGCGTGCTCCAGACCGTCGGCAAGAGAGATCAATGGCATCATTTACTCCTTATATCCGAAACAGGTTGTACTCGTTGCACAGCACCAGCAGCGCCGGTTCGTCTTCTTCGATGTTGTTATAGCGGGCAACGGGCTGCAAAAAGTGGTTGTCGTGCTCGTCGTCGTTTACCGATGACACCTCCCCAACCAGCACGTCGCCGAAGCCGCGTTCGCCCCAGAAGCTGTGGTACAGACCGGGTGTCAGACAGATGCTTTCCCCTGGCATGAGGCGCAGCTGGCTGCCGGGCGCGTGGGTCTGACGACAGCCGTCGACGGTGACCGTCACGTCGGTGTTTTCCGTCTCTTCATGCGCCCCGGCATTCCATAACTCAATAATCAGATTCCCGCCGCCCCGGTTGATGATGTCTTCCCGCTTGCGCCAGTGAAAATGCATTGGCGTCACCTGGCCGTCACGCACGTGCATAATTTTTTCGGCATAGCACTTTTCATAAGGCACGCCGTTGGGCGAGCCGTTGCGCAGGGTAAACAGCGTCAGGCCCTCAGCGGCAAAGCTGTTGCCGCCGAACGCCGTCACGTCCCAGCCGAGCTTGAGGTCGAACACTTCCTGCCAGGCGGCCTGGTCAAGCTGCTGCCATTTTGTGGGCGGGAAGCTGGCAAACGGCGGGAGATGCACGTCGTGCATGGAAAAGAACTGTCGCGTGTGGCCGAGAATTTCATTGATGTCGGAGCGTTTCATGGGGACTCCTGGCTTTTTTTGCAAAACCTTAGCACTCACCCGGCCCTCTCCCTTGAGGGAGAGGGGGAGTAAGTTCCCTCTCCCTGTGGGAGAGGGTTAGGGTGAGGGCATCAGGCCGCACCGAGGTTACTTAACCGTCCAGCCCTTATAGGTACCGACGTTCTTTTTATCGATCATCGTCACCGGGATCAGCACCGGCGCTTTCGGCGCAGGTTTGCCCTGTAGAATGTCATAGCCGATCTCTACCGCTTTTGCCGCCATCACCTGCGGATCCTGCGCCGGGGTTGCGACAAACAGCGAGTTTTCGCGCTTCAGCGCTTCCTCACCGTCCGGGGAACCATCCACGCCGACGATAAAGAACTCGTTGCGCTGAGCCTGCTTCGCGGCCAGATCGGCACCGATCGCCGTCGGATCGTTAATTGCAAACACGCCGTCGATCTTCGGATTGGCCGCCAGCAGGGAGGTCATGACCTCCAGGCCGCCTTCACGACTGCCCTTGGCGTTTTGGTTATCCGAAAGCACCTTGATATCCGGATGTTTTTTGAATTCCGTCTGACAGCCTTCCACGCGGTTTTGCACCGCAGAGACCGGCGGTCCGTTGATGATCACCACGTTGCCTTTGCCTTTCAGGCGATCGGTAATGTACTTACAGGCCATTTCGCCCGCCTGGGTGTTATCGGAGGTGATGGTCGCATCCGCCCCTTCCGCCGCCACGTCAACCGCAACGACCACGATCCCGGCGTCTTTCGCGCGCTTCACCGCCGGGCCGATCCCTTTGGAGTCCGCAGCGTTGAGGATGATCATGTCCACCTTCGCGGCGATGAAGTTATCGATCTGCGCCACCTGCTGGCCCAGATCGTAACCGCTGGAGACCAGCGTCACCTTGACGTTATCGCCAGCCAGCTTGCGCGCTTCCAGCTCGGCACCTTTGGTGATCTGCACGAAGAACGGGTTGGCCAGGTCGCCCACCGTCACGCCGATGGACTTCAGGTCTTTTGCCTGCGCAAACGGCGTTGCGGCAAGCAGCGCGCCAGCACAGAGCGCGGTCACTAACGGTTTCAAACGCATATATTTTTCCTCGAAGCTGTAGGGTTTTGTTGTTATGCACTTTGATGGTGTCGGGTACGGTATTTGTCGATCAGCACCGCTATGATGATCACCGCCCCTTTGATCACCAGCTGCCAGAAGTAGGAGACGCCCATCAGCGTCATGCCGTTATTGAGTGTGGCGATGATCAGCGCGCCGACCAGCGTGCCGGTGATCGTGCCGATCCCGCCGACGAAGCTGGTGCCGCCGAGGATCACCGCCGCAATCGCATCCAGCTCGTAGCCCGTACCGAGGTTGCCGTTGGCGCTGTAGAGGCGCGAGGCGCTCATCACGCCGCCAAGCCCGGAGAGCAGGCCGCTCATGCCGTACACGAACAGCAGCACCAGCCAGACCTTAATGCCGGTCAGTCGCGCCGCCTGCATGTTGCCGCCCACCGCGTAGATATGTACACCGAGCGTGGTGCGGCGCAGGATGAACCAGCACACCGCAATCACCGCAAGGGCAATGACAACCAGCCACGGGATCGGGCCGAGGTAGTTATTGCCGATCCACTCGAAGCTGATGTTGGAGTTAATGACCGTCGTGCCGTCCGCCAGCAGATAGGCCGCGCCGCGCAGCGCCGTATAGGTGCCGAGCGTCACGATAAAGGGCGGCAGCCCGGCAAAGGCCACCAGCGCGCCGTTGAACAGTCCCAGCACCATGCCGAGCATCAGCGCGGCCGGAATGGAGAGCATGGCAAATTCAGGGATAAGCGAGACCACCATCGCCGCTACCGCCGTGGTGCCCAGAATCGAGCCCACGGAGAGGTCAATCCCGCCGGTTAGGATGATGAAGGTCATTCCCGCCGCCAGCACGATGTTGATCGACGCCTGACGGGTAATGTTGAGCAGGTTGCTCTCGGTGAAGAAGTTCGGGGCGATAAAGCCAAATACCGCCACAATCAGGATAAGAATCGGCAGGATGCCGACCGTTTGCATCAGATCGCTCATCAGCATTTTTTTGGCGGAGGCGGATTTCGCCACCTGCTGAGGATGGGTTGGAGTTGTCATGATTGCACCGCCTGATGATGAGTGTCGTTCACGCCGGTTGCCAGCGTCATAATGTTTTCCTGAGAGATGTCGCGCCCGTGAAGCTCGCCCGCAATGCTGCCTTCCCGCATCACGTACACCCGGTCGCTCATGCCCACCACTTCCGGCAGCTCGCTGGAGATCATCAGGATCGCCACGCCTTTGCGCGCCATCTGGTTCATGATGCGGTAGATCTCACTTTTCGCCCCGACGTCCACGCCGCGCGTGGGTTCGTCCAGGATCAGAATGCGCGGGCCGATGGCCACCCAGCGGGAGATCAGCAGCTTTTGCTGATTGCCGCCTGACAGCCCGCCCGCGCGCACCTGCGAATGGGGCACGCGGATGTTGAGCAATGCAATGGCGTCATCGGAAATCGACTGGGCTTTTTTGCGGTTTAACATACCGAAGGTCGCGTCGCGCTCCAGCGTCGCCATGGTGATGTTCTCCTGCGCCGCCAGCTCCAGAAACAGCCCCTGCTCCTTGCGGTTTTCGGTGAGAAAACCGATGCCGTTTTCGATGGCCGCACGCGGGGAGTGGATCACCACCGGCTCGCCGTCGACCTCAATCATGCCGCCGGTGGCTTTACGCACGCCGAAAATCAGCTGCGCCAGCTCGGATCGTCCGGCCCCGACCAGGCCCGCCAGCCCAACGATTTCACCGGAACGCACCTGCAGGCTGCACGGCTGTACTTTTTTACCGTCGGTGAGGTGGTGGACGTTGAGACGCGGGCTGCCGAGGGGAATATCACGCTCCTTGTTGAACAGGTCGCTTAACGGGCGGCCCACCATCATGCGCACCAGCTCGGAGGCGTTTAGCTTGTCGCGCGTCAGGCTGCCGACGTACTGCCCGTCGCGCAGAACGCTGACGCGGTCAGAAAGTTCATACACTTCCGCCATGCGGTGGCTGATATAGATGATCGCCATCCCTTCATCGCGCAGGCGCAAAATCAGTTCAAACAGGCGGTGGGTTTCCCGCGAGGAGAGGGCGGCGGTGGGTTCATCCATCACCAGAATGCGGCTGTTGCGGTGCAGCGCACGGGCAATTTCCACCTGCTGCTGCTCGGCAATGGTCAGCTTCATCACCAGGTCGGTAGCATTGAACTGTGCGCCGAGGCGCTCAATCACCGCCTGCGCCTGGGCGGCCATCTCTTTGCGCTGCACCATCCCGCCGCGCGACAGCTCGCTGCCAAGAAAGATATTTTCGGCAACGGTCAGGTTGGGCGCGAGCTGCATCTCCTGATAAATCAGGGTAATGCCTGCGGCCAGCGCATCTTTCGGCCCTTTAATGTGAAACGGCTGACCGTCGATCAGGATCTCGCCGCTGGTGGCGGTATAGGCTCCCGCGAGGATTTTCATCAGCGTGCTTTTTCCCGCGCCGTTTTCGCCCATCAGCGCGTGGATCTCTCCGGGAAAGACCGTCAAATCCACACCCTTGAGCGCGTGGAAACTGCCAAACGTTTTGGCAATGCTGCGCATCTCTAATACCGGGGTTCTGCTCATGGCGGATCTCCTGCGAATGCCGATATCTGCACTTCATCACAGGTGCGTAAATGCAAAATGTCAGAAGCTGTTCATATTTGTCATAGTTATGAATAGCTAATCGCCATCACATTTTCCTTTTCCCTCTCCCGGTGGGAGAGGGCCAGGGTGAGGGCACCAAACCACTCAGGAGCCCAAACCCATGCCATCACGCCGTCCGCCCTTTTTCGCCAGCGCCCGAGGCCGACTGCTGATTTTTAATCTGCTGGTGGTCGCCGTGACGCTGATGGTGAGCGGCGTGGCGGTGCTCGGCTTTCGTCACGCCAGTCAAATCCAGGAGCAGGTTCAGCAGCAAACGCTGGATGACATGACCGGCAGCATGAACCTGGCCCGCGATACCGCCAACGTGGCGACGGCGGCGGTGCGGCTTTCACAGGTCGTCGGGGCGCTGGAGTACAAAGGCGAAGCCGAGCGCCTTAAGCAGACGCAAATGGCGCTGCGCCGCTCGCTGGAACAGCTTGCGGATGCGCCGCTGGCGCAGCAGGAGCCGGCGCTGGTGGCGCGCATTATTCAACGAAGCAATGAGCTACAGCAGAGCGTGACGGAGATGCTTGAGCGCGGACAGCGCCGCCATCTGGAGCGTAACGCGCTGCTGAGCTCGCTGTATCAAAGCCAAAGCTACCTGCGTCATCTGCAGGACATCAACCGCCGTTACGACAGCAACGTGCCGGATGCGCAGCAGCTGATGGAGATGGACCGGCTGATCGCCGCCGCCATCGACACTCCTTCGCCGCGCGCGACCGTTCAGCAGCTGGACGCCGTGGCCGCAGCGCTGCCCCGGAGTGCCGTACAGCCGGTCGTGAAGGAGGTTCTGCCAGATTTTAACGCCGAGTTAGGCAGGCTCGCCCCGCTCTCGAAGCAGCTGGAAGAGAGCGATCTGGCGATAAGCTGGTATATGTTCCACATCAAGGCGCTGGTGGCGATCCTCAACAGCGATATTAATCAGTACGTCGGGCAGGTGGCGCAGGCCTCCCGGCTTCGCACGGCCCAGAGCCATCACGAGCTGCAGTCCATTAGCGTGTTTATCAGCATCTTCGCCGTGCTGGCGCTGATCATCACCGGGTGTGCCTGCTGGTATATCTACCGCAATCTGGCCTCTAACCTGACGGCGATTTCCCGGGCGATGTCGCGCCTTGCTCACGGCGAGCAGGACGTGTCCGTTCCCGCCCTCCAGCGGCGCGATGAGCTGGGCGAGCTGGCGCGCGCGTTTAACGTTTTTGCCCGCAATACCGCCTCGCTTGAGCACACCACGCGCCTGCTGAAAGAGAAAACCACGCAGATGGAGATCGACCGCGTTGAGCGTCAGGGGCTGGAAGAGGCGCTGCTGCACAGCCAGAAGATGAAGGCGGTCGGACAGCTGACCGGCGGGCTGGCGCATGATTTTAACAATCTGCTGGCAGTGATCATCGGTAGCCTTGAGCTCACCGACCCCGAATCGAAAGACGCGCCGCGCATTACCCGGGCGCTGAAGGCGGCCGAGCGTGGTGCCTTACTGACGCAGCGCCTGCTGGCATTTTCCCGCAAGCAGTCCCTGACGCCGCATGCGGTAGAGATGCTGCCGCTGCTGGAGAACCTCAGGGAACTGATGCGCCACTCCCTGCCTGCCACCCTGAGCCTGGAGATTGAAGCGCAAACCCCGGCATGGCCCGCGTGGATTGACGTTAGCCAGCTGGAAAACGCCATCATCAACCTGGTGATGAACGCGCGCGATGCGATGGAAGGGCAAAGCGGGGTGATTAAAATCCGGACCTGGAATCAGCGCGTCACCCGCAGCGACGGGCGCAGGCAGGATATGGTGGCGCTGGAGGTGATTGACCGCGGCAGCGGCATGTCGCAGGAGGTGAAATCCCGGGTCTTTGAACCGTTCTTCACCACCAAGCAGACCGGAAGCGGAAGCGGGTTAGGCCTGTCGATGGTCTACGGCTTTGTCCGCCAGTCCGGCGGGCGCGTGGAGATTGAAAGCGCGCCGGGGCAGGGAACGACCGTCCGGCTTCACCTCCCGCGCTCCGTGCTGCCTGCCGCGGAGGACGATGAAGCGCTGTCAGCCACCGCCTCCGTCGATAGCGAGCGGCTGGTCCTGGTGCTGGAAGATGAGGCCGATGTTCGGCAAACCCTGTGCGAGCAACTGCATCAGCTCGGCTACCTGACGCTGGAAGCGGACAACGGCGAGCAGGCGCTGAATATGCTGGAGGCTTCACCGGATATTGGCATGTTTATCAGCGACCTGATGCTGCCCGGCAGCCTCAGCGGCGCCGAGGTGATTAGCCATGTGCGCAGCCATTACCCGCAGCTTCCGGTGCTGCTGATCAGCGGCCAGGATTTACGGCCCGCGCATAACCCTCAGCTGCCGGACGTCCAGCTACTGCGCAAGCCGTTTACGCGGGTGCAGCTGGCGCAGGCGCTGCGCAAGGTTATGGTAATTTGAGATTCCTCCGCTACCTCAGTGCTCCGCCGTTCATTATCGTAAGGCCAGTTCACCTGCGAGTCTGGCCTTATGAAACGTTACTTAACTGCTCTGTTATTCGGTCTGCTGTCACTCACCAGCCAGCTGGCTCATGCCGATATTGTTGATGATGCTATTGGCAACATTCAGCAGGCGATCAACGATGCCTATAACCCCAGCAGCAGCCGCAGCAATGACGACGACGATCGTTATGACCGCAGTCGTCAAATCGACAGCCGACAGTACGACGATCGTCGTCGGCAGCTTGAAGACAGACGCCGCCGTTTAGATGAACGTCAGCGTCAGCTGGATGACGATCGCCGTCGGTTAGAAGAGGATGAGCGCAGGTTAGAAGACGATTACGATCGAGGCTAAGTGCCGCCTGTTGCCCTCACCCCAACCCTCTCCCACGGGAGAGGGAGAAAACCTAATCCAGCACCAGCACCATCCCGTCATAGCCCGCTTCTATGCCCTGCGGCAGCGGGTTATCCATCATCCACACGTCAAACTGATGGCTAATGTGCGTCAGGATCACCTGCGGGCAGCCAATTATCTCGTTTAACGCAATCACGGTATTTAAGTCGCAATGGTTTCGCGGCGTTTCCTCGCGCGGTTCATGGCTGCAGTCGATAATCATCGCCTGCGGCTGGTTGTTGAGCAGGAACTTCACCGTTTTTTCCGGCAATCCGGCGGTATCGGAAAGCCAGGCCACGCGGCTGTGGGCCGATTCCAGCAAATACCCGAAGGTCAGTTTCGAATGGTTGAGCGGCAGCGGCGTGACCCGCAGACCCTGAAGCTCAAACATCACAAACGGTTCGACCCTGTGGCTGAAATCCAGAATGCCGGGGTGTTTAAACAGATCGTCGCATCCGGCGTCGTCCGGCGGACCGTAAACCGGGATCGTCGCCCCCACGCCCCAGCGCAGGGGGAACAGCCCCTGAACGTGATCCATATGGTAATGGGTGAGCAAAAACTGCTGGAAGCTGCCCGCCGGCCAGTCGTCCATCAGGTGCGGAATACCGGCATCCAGCAGGGTGACGGCATCGTTGAATTTCACCACCGCGCTGCACGGGCGACGGCGATAGTTGTCCTGCAGGCGCGCCCGGCGGCAGGCCGCGCAGTCGCAGCCAAAGACCGGCACCAGCTGGGCGCCACCCGTTCCCGTCAACGTGATGGTCAGACTCATAGCGCACCTCTACAGCGGTTTGGTGAATCGGAAATGGCTCTGCGTGTATCCTTCACGAACGTAAAAACGGTGCGCGTCGGTGCGCTTCACGCTGGTGGAAAGTTCGGTCAGCTCCGCGCCGGCCTGTCGCGCCACCTCTTCCGCCCAGGCCAGCAGCTGACTTCCGACCTTTAACCCACGCGCCTGCGGCATTACGACCAGCTCCTGGATCTCGCCGATCCAGCGCGCGTGGTGCAGGTGAAACTGCATGTGCAGACCGATCATGCCGATGACCTGTCCCTCTCTCTCCGCAAGCTGGTAGCGCATGTTGCGATCCTGCAGATTGGCAAGAAACCCGGCGTGGAACGCCTGATGATCGAACTCTGCCTGCTTCAGTTCGCAGATCAGGGCATAGACAATCTGCGCATCGTCGGCGGTGGCGGGGCGAAGCTGACAGTCAGGCATGCTGTTTCTCCTTCTGACGGATAAGCGATAAAAAGGTATCGACTGACTGTAGCAAACTTCCGTCGTTATTGAGGATGTGGCAGTCCGACGGGGCATAGCGGGCCGCACGCTCAAGCCGCAGATCGATCTCACGGGCTGATTCACGCCCCCGGTTCTGCAACCGGCTGCGCAGGACGTCCGGCGAAACCTGCAGACAGACCGGCAGCAGGGCCGCCTCATAGCGGGCGCGCGCTTGTGGCAGATGCGCACGCGAGCCGTTAACCAGCACGTCAAAACCCGCGTGCAGCCAGAGGTCGATTTCGATGCCCACGCCATAGTAAAAGCCGTTGGCGTGCCAGCTCAGCGCCAGCAGGTTTTGCCCGGCGCGGGTAAAAAACTCCTGCTCGCTCAGGGCGATATGGTTTTCACTCCCGGCATTGGCCGCGCGGGTAATATAGCGGTGCGCGACCAGCAGCTGCGGATGTTCCCGCTGCCGTAAGGCGGACAGCAGACTGTCCTTACCGGAGCCGGAGGGCCCCATTAACCAGATGAGCCTTCCCATCAGAACACCCTTTTTCCCTGACGCCAGACGTGGTCGATGTGAACGTGCTCGCCCTTGCGGTGGGCGAGTACCAGATCCGCGCGTTTACCCTCGGCGATTTCCCCGCGATCCTGAAGATTAAGCGCCGAGGCCGGGTTTTTCGTCACCAGTCGAATCGCCTGCGGCAGCGTAAAGGTGTTGTTCTCGTCGTCGGCAACCCGGAATGCCGCATCCAGCAGACTGGCGGGGTAGTAGTCGGATGAAAGGATATCCAGCAGACCAAGGGAGGCAAGCCTGCTTGCCGCGACGTTGCCGGAGTGCGATCCGCCGCGCACGATGTTAGGCGCGCCCATCAGCACGTTCATGCCGTACCTGCGGGAGGCTTCCGCTGCTTCAAACGTGGTGGGAAATTCGGCGATCACGCTGCCAAGCTGGTGGGATTCGCGCACGTGATCGTGCGTGGCGTCGTCATGGCTGGCCAGCGCGATATTGCGGTCCCGACACATCGCGGCAATCCTGAGACGGTTAGGCTGTGACCACCGTGCCGCCAGCGCCAGCTGCTCTTCTTCATAACGGGCCATCTCCGCATCGCTGAGAGAATATTTGCCCTGATAGTATTCGCGATACTTTTCAATGTTGGCGAACTGGCGCTGCCCCGGCGAGTGGTCCATCAGGGAGACCAGCGAGACCGGCTCGCGTCCGACCAGCTTTTCAAACAGCGGCAGAGTAGTGTGGTGCGGCAGTTCGCAGCGCAGGTGCAGACGGTGCTCGGCACGGTTGAGGCCGCGTTTTTGCGTCTCCTCCACGGCGTTGATCATCTTCTCGAGATTCTCCAGGCGATCGCCGCCGTCGCGCACGTCGCCAATCGCCACCGCGTCCAGCACGGTGGTAATGCCGCTGGCTACCATCAGCGCGTCGTGGCTGCTCATCGCCGAATGGGCGGGCCAGTCGACCTTCGGGCGCGGGGTGAAGAATTTGTCCAGATTATCGGTATGAAGCTCAATCAGCCCCGGCAGCAGCCAGCCGCCTTCACCGTCCATCGCTTCAGGAGTACGGCTCTGGGTTTCGGCAAAGGCGCGAATAACGCCTTCATGAACTTCAACCGAGCCATTAACGACTTCATTTTCCAGCACCAGCCTGACGTTATTGATAATCATGCGTTTGTCCCCATCGGGTGCAATCTGTCCGCCACGCGGCTGCGTACGGTTTCGTCGTGGAAGATCCCGACGATCGCCGCGCCGCGAGCTTTGGCCTGTTCGATCAGCTCCACCACGGCGGCGCTGTTTTTACCGTCGAGCGAGGCGGTAGGTTCATCCAGAAGTAAAATCGGGTAGTCGACGATAAATCCGCGGGCGATATTGACGCGCTGCTGCTCGCCGCCGGAAAAGGTCGACGGGGCGAGATGCCACAGGCGCTCCGGCACGTTGAGGCGCGTCAGTAGGCTGGCGGCTTTGGCGGCGCAGGCTTCTCGCGGCACGCCCAGATCCAGCAGGGGCTGCATCACCACGTCCAGGGCGGAGATCCGCGGGATCACCCGCAGAAACTGGCTCACCCAGCCGATCGTCGTGCGGCGCACTTCCAGCACTTTACGCGCGGGGGCCTGCACCAGATCGACCCACTCATCGTTGTGGCGAATGCGGATGTGGCCTTCATCCGGCAGATAGTTGGCATACAGGGAGCGCAGCAGGGTGGATTTTCCGCTACCGGAATGGCCGTGCAGCACCACGCATTCGCCGCTGCTGACCTCTAACGAGGCATTTTGCAGCACCGGCAGACGCACGCCGTTTTGCTGGTGGAGCACAAAGGTCTTACTTACGTTTTCTACGCGGATCATGTTGGCCTCTTAATTCTGCAATACGGACGACACCAGCAGCTGGGTGTACGGATGGTGCGGATCGTCGAGCACCCGGTCGGTTAACCCACTTTCCACCACCTGGCCCTGCTTCATCACCAGCAGACGGTTCGCCAGCAGGCGCGCAACGCCCAGATCGTGGGTGACAATCACCACTGCAAGGTTCAGCTCCACCACCAGGCCGCGCAGCAGATCGAGCAGGCGGGCCTGCACCGAGACGTCCAGCCCGCCGGTGGGTTCATCCATAAACACCAGCTTCGGATGGGTGACCAGGTTGCGCGCAATCTGCAGGCGCTGCTGCATCCCGCCGGAGAAGGTTGTCGGCAGGTCGTCGATGCGCGAGGCGGGGATTTCCACCTCTTCCAGCCAGTGCTGGGCGGTGGCGCGGATATTGCCGTAGTGACGCGCGCCGGTGGCCATCAGGCGTTCACCGATGTTGCCCCCGGCGGAGACCTGACGGCGCAGGCCGTCCATCGGGTGCTGATGCACCACGCCCCACTCGGTGCGCAGCAGGCGGCGGCGTCCGGCCTCGCTCATGCCGTACAGCGAGGCGCCCTCATACAAAATGTCGCCGTTCTGCGGCGTCAGGCGCGCGGAGATGGACTTCAGCAGGGTGGTTTTGCCGGAGCCGGACTCGCCGACGATCCCCAGCACTTCGCCCGGCCACAGCTCGAACGACACGTCGCTAAAGCCTTTGCCCGGCGCATACAGGTGAGTCAGGTTATTAACCGAAAGCAGCGGTTTCATTGGCCGTTCGCCTCGCTCTGTTGGCGGCAGTAATCGGTGTCGGAGCAGACAAACATCCGTTTGCCCGTATCGTCCAGCACCACTTCGTCCAGATAGCTGTGTTTGGATCCGCAGATGGCGCACGGCTCGTCCCACTCCTGCACCGTAAACGGGTGATCGTCGAAATCGAGACTTTCCACGCGGGTGTAAGGCGGAACGGCGTAGATGCGTTTTTCGCGCCCGGCGCCGAAAAGCTGCAGGGCCGGCATCATGTCCATCTTCGGGTTATCGAATTTTGGGATTGGCGACGGGTCCATCACGTAGCGCCCGTTCACCTTCACCGGGTAGGCGTAGGTGGTGGCGATATGGCCGAAGCGGGCGATATCCTCATACAGCTTCACCTGCATGACGCCGTACTCTTCCAGCGCGTGCATGGTGCGGGTTTCCGTTTCGCGCGGCTCGATAAAGCGCAGCGGCTCCGGGATCGGCACCTGGAAAATCAAAATCTGATCTTCTGTGAGCGGGGTTTCCGGGATGCGGTGTCGGGTCTGGATCAGCGTGGCGTCTTCGGTTTTTTCGGTGGTATTGACGCCGGTGACGCGCTGGAAGAAGCTGCGGATCGACACGGCGTTGGTGGTGTCGTCCGCGCCCTGGTCGATGACCTTCAGCACGTCCGCCTCGCCGATCACGCTGGCGGTAATCTGGATGCCGCCCGTGCCCCAGCCGTAGGGCATCGGCATTTCGCGGCCGCCGAACGGCACCTGATAGCCCGGAATGGCCACCGCTTTTAAGATGGCGCGGCGGATCATGCGTTTGGTTTGCTCATCCAGATAGGCAAAGTTGTAGCCGCTTAAGTTAGCCATTTTTGCGCTCCCGTTGCAGGCGTTTCAGCAGTTCTAGTTCGGCCTGGAAATCGACGTAGTGCGGCAGCTTGAGGTGCGAGACAAAACCGGCGGCCTCAACGTTATCCGCGTGGGCCAGCACGAACTCTTCGTCCTGCGCCGGGCCTGCAACGTGCTCGCCGTAGTCCGGCGCCTGGAGTGCGCGGTCGACCAGCGCCATGGCCATGGCCTTGCGCTCGCCGAGGCCGAATACCAGCCCGTAGCCGCGGGTAAAGTGCGGGTCTTCGTCTTCCGGGGCGACGAAACCGTTGACCATTTCACATTCGGTCATCAGCAGTTCGCCGATGTTCACCGCAAAACCCAGCTCTTCCGGTACGATCTCGACGTCGATGTAGCCGCTGCGAATTTCGGCTGCAAACGGGTGGTTGCGCCCGTAGCCGCGCTGGGTGGAGTAGGCCAGCGCCAGCAGATAGCCTTCGTCGCCGCGCATCAGCTGCTGCAGGCGGGACGAGCGCGAGCACGGGTAAACCGGCGGCGTGCGGGTGATGTCATCCGGCTGCGCGCCAGAATCTTCTTCCGCCTTCGCCAGGCCCTGTTTTGCCAGCAGGCTGAAGACGTGCGGAGACGGTTCCTGTTCGGCGTCGGAGGTGCTGAGCGTCGGCGCTTCGCCGTTCGCCAGCAGGGTAAAATCCAGCAGGCGGTGGGTGTAGTCGTACGTGGGGCCAAGCAGCTGGCCGCCGGGAACGTCTTTATAAACGGCAGAAATGCGGCGTTCCAGGCGCATCTCCGCCGTGTTCACCGGCTCGCTTACCGCCAGTCTGGCAAGCGTGGTGCGGTAGGCGCGCAGCAGGAAGATGGCTTCCACGTTGTCGCCGCTGGCCTGCTTCAGGGCCAGCGCCGCCAGCTCGCGGTCGGCGATGCCGCCCTCGGTCATCACGCGGTCGACGGCGAGGTTTAGCTGCTGTTCAATCTGGGCGACGCTCAGCTCGGGAAGCCGTTCATCGCCCCGTCGTCTGTGCGCCTGTAGCGCATGGGCGGCGGCGATGGCCTTCTCGCCCCCTTTGACGGCAACGTACATCAGCACACCTCCACGTGGGTGGTCCGCGGGATTGCCAGCAGGCGCTCGCCGCAGGTCAGGATCAGGTCAATGCCCAGCGGGAACGGGTGCGGGCGCTCGGTCAGCTCGTGAATGATGCACTCCGGCAGCTGCGGCGCGACCATGCGCTCGTCGGCGATGCCTGCCCCCGTGAGGCGCAGCATGCGGCCGCCGCTCAGGCTGGAGACCTGCAAAATCAGGGTGGCGCTGGTCTCCGGGGCGACGGCGCTGCCTTCGCTCAGGGCGTTCAATTGCTCATGGCTGATTTGTTCATCGGCCACGGCAAAAACCGCCTGCTGGGGCTGATCGACCAGCGGAGCGCTGGTGTGAAAACGCAGGTTCTGGATGGCGATATCGTTCGACAGCGCGCCCGAAAGCCACACCGGGGTGTCGTTGTCGGCAAGCGTCAGCAGCACGCTGGTGGTCGCCAGATTCAGCGGCAGCCAGCCCTGGGAGAGCTGGTGCAGCGAGACGATCGCGCCCGGCTCGCTCATCGCCTTCAGCAGGCGACGAAAACTGTGTTGGGCATCCTGGACGGCCAGGGTAAAAGCAGGTTGAAGCGTCATGCGTTGTCTCCGCGAACGAGCGTAAAGAAGTCGACCCGGCTGGTATTCACTTCGGCCTGACGCGCGGCAAGACGTGCGGCGCGGTCGGCTTCCAGCGGGGTAATAAGGGTTTCCATTAGCGTCTGGAAATACGGCTGTTCCTGTAAAAGCGCGTCGATCACCGCGCAGCGCTCGGCGTGGGCTTTATCACGCCCCAGCACGTAGCTGTAGCCCAGCGTGCCGCTGTTCAGGCGGATTGCCGCGCGGGTGAGGGTGGCGTCTCCGGCGAAAAAGCGCTCGCCGGTGCCGCCCATGCGCGCCTGGATCTGAACAAGGCCGATCTCCGGGGCGCGAAGGGTGTCGTAGTCTGGCGTCAGGCTGAGCGCGTTCATGCGGGCAGCCAGCGCAGCAGGCTGGCTGTGGGCCAGCACGCGCATCCAGCGCTGTCGGGTGGCGATGTCGAAGTGCATTCAGTGCTCCATGGTGAATTCGATCATGTCGGCGCGGGTCAGGCTGACGGAGTATTCCGTCGCGTTGATCTCGCCGTCACGGTGGTTGAGGGTGCGTACGCAGAGCAGCGGGGCCATATTGGGGATTTCGAGCACCTTGCTCTCTTTCGCCTGCGCGCGACGGGCGCTGATGCGCGTCTGGGTGCGCTTGAGCGCAATACCTGTCGCATCCTGAAGAAAGTCATGCAGCGAGCCGCTGGAGAAATGCTGGAGCACGGGCCAGAGGGCGAGGTCCGCAAAGTAGTGGTCTATCTGGCATACCGCCACGCCGTTAACGCGACGCAGGGTACGCAGGTGAATGACGTCGTCGCCCTCCTGAATACCCAGCGCGTCCGCCACGTGGCTGGAGGCCGGACGCAATACCGAGAGCAGCTTTTCGCTGGTCGGGTGGCTGCCCTGATCCAGCAGGTTCTGGCTAAAGCGCGCCTGGGCGTTCAGCGGGTAGTCGAACGGGCGCATCAGCACCAGCACGCCCACGCCCTGACGGCGCTGAACCCAGCCGCGCTCGACCAGCTGGTCAATGGCGCGACGCAGGGTGTGGCGGTTCACTTCATAGCGGTCGGCAAGCTGCTGCTCGGCGGGCAGGTAGTCCCCGCAGCGGTAGTGCGTGCGCAGCTCCACTTCGAGCTTTGCGGCAATCTCTTGCCAGCGGGTTGGGTAACTGGTCGGATGTCTGGATAAGTGCATAGAAAACAAAGCCTCGCTTCTCAGATGAAGTGCTTACGCAAACGTTGAGAGAGGAAATCCAGCAGGCTGACGGTGACGATGATGAGCACCATCAGGGCGCAGGTTTGCTGGAACTGAAAACCGCGAATCGCTTCCCACAGGGTGACGCCAATCCCGCCTGCGCCCACCATACCGACCACCGTCGCGGAGCGGACGTTAGACTCAAAGCGGTACAGGGAGTAGGAGATCAGGAGCGGCATAACCTGCGGCAGGACGCCGTAAAGGATCTCTTCGATTTTATTGGCACCCGTGGCGCGGATGCCTTCCACCGGGCCGGGCTCAATGGCTTCGACCGCTTCAGAAAGCAGCTTGGAGAGCACGCCGGTGGTGTGGATGAACAGTGCCATCACGCCGGCGAACGGACCCAGGCCGACGGCGACCACGAACAGCATCGCAAAGACCATTTCATTGATGGCGCGACAGGCGTCCATCAGGCGACGCATCGGCTGGTATATCCACCACGGCACGATGTTTTCGGCGCTCATCAGGCCAAAGGGAATAGAGAGAACGACGGCAAGGGCGGTGCCCCAGACGGCGATTTGCAGGGTGACCGCCATTTCGCTGAGATAGTCCTGCCACTGGCTGAAGTCCGGCGGGAAGAAGTCGGCGGCGAAGGTCGCCATGTTGCCCGCGTCCTTGAAGAGCAGCAGCGGATCCATTTCCGCGCCCTTCCAGGAGATAACCAGCACCGCCAGCAGGATGGCCCAGCTTATGAGCGAGAACCAGCTGCGCTTCGGCGGCGGGAGGGTGATGGTTTGCATGTTGGCTCCTTTGGGTTTAGTCCCCTCTCCCTTGAGGGAGAGGGTTAGGGTGAGGGGGAAATGTGCGCGCTGATGCCCTCACCCCGGCCCTCTCCCACGGGGAGAGGGAGAAAGGCACTACTGCACCGCTTTATTCACGCTCGTCATCGCACCGAGCGCGGCGGTCAGGCGATCGAGGTCTTCCAGCTGTGCCTCAATTGCGGCCACTTTGCTGGTCTTCTCCTCGTCCTTCAGCCCTTTGTTGTCCTTCACGCCCTGCATCTCTTTAAACAGCGCCAGCTGGCGAATCGGGACCAGCTGCAGGTCGCTTGACGGGCGGAACGGTGCCCAGCCCAGGCGCGCCAGGACCGCTTTCTCTTCCGGCGTTTTGCCATAGGTCATAAAGAAGTCGTACACCTTATCCTTGGTGCTTTCGGACAGGTTTTTACGCCAGACGATCGGGTCGCCCGGGATCAGCGGCGATTTCCAGATAACCTTGATCTCTTTCAGCTTGTCCGGCGCGGAAGTTTTCAGCTTGTCGAGGTTCTCGGTGTTGTTGGTAGCAACGTCCACCTGCTTGTTGGCCACGGCCAGAGCGTTGGTTTCGTGGCTGGCGTTCACCGTGCGTTTGAAGTCGCTGGCGGAGGCGTTGTTTTTGGCGAAGACGTAGTAGCCGGGGACAAGGTAGCCGGAGGTGGAGTTCGGGTCGCCGTTGCCGAAGGTCAGCTCTTTGCGTTTGGCGAGCATGTCGTTGAGGTTGTTGATCGGGCTGTCTTTATTCACGATCAGCACGCTCCAGTAGCCCGGGGATCCATCTGCCGCGACGGTCTGGGCAAAGACCTGGCCGTTCGCACGGTCCACCGCTTCCATGGCGGAGAGGTTGCCGTACCAGGCGATGTCCACTTTATTAAAGCGCATCCCCTGGATGATGCCCGCGTAGTCCGGGGCGAAGAAGGCGTTCACTTTGATTCCCAGCCTGGTTTCCATATCTTTCAGGAACGGTTCCCACTGAGGCTTCAGATTCTGCTGTGATTCCGTCGAAATAATGCCGAAGTTCAGCGCTTTTTCCTGCTCTTGTGCATACGCCGGGCTTAACAGGGTGCTGAGGCTGAACATGCTGGTAAAGGCCAGCGCGGCAACGGCTTTGTAGCTCATGTACTTTCCTCGGATCGGGTTTAATTAAGCAGCCTGCGCGTTCTCTTCGACGCGGTTAATGCTGCGGTAGAGATGGTCAAAACGTTCGTTATCAAACTGATGGCTCGCGCCATCAAAGAACACATGTCCCTGACGCAGGGCGACAATGCGTTCGCAGTAGCGCAGGGCGTAATCCACCTGATGCAGCGTGACCACCACGGTGATGCCGTCGTTCTGGTTAATGTCGCGCAGGGTTTCCATCACGATGCGGGCGGACTCCGGGTCCAGCGAGGCAATGGGTTCGTCTGCGAGAATGATTTGCGCTTTTTGCATCAGGGCGCGGGCAATGGCGACGCGCTGCTGTTGTCCACCGGACAGGGTGGAGACGCGCTGATGGGCGAAATGCGCCATGCCGACGCGGGTCAGCGCCTGTAAGGCTTCCTGCTTCTGCGAAGGGGAGAACCAGCGTAGACAGGTGCGCCAGAACGGGGTGCTGCCGAGCGTGCCAATCAGCACGTTCTCCAGCACCGTCAGGCGGTTCACCAGATTGAACTGCTGGAAGATGTAGCCCGTCCGGGCGCGGCTCTTGCGGATATCGCTGGCGAGACGCCCCGCGCGCTGCACGGTATTGCCCAGCAGCTCGACGTGGCTTTCCGGCGTTTTATCGCAGGTGATAAGACCGCTTAAATGACGCAGAAGGGTGGATTTACCGGAACCGGATGGCCCCAGCAGCGCCACCATTTCGCCCTGCTGGACGGTCAGATCAACGGCATGAAGAGCCTTATTATGATTGAAGGTCTTGCTCAGTTTCTCGACGCGGATGACGGTTTGCATGTGCTGGGCCTCACGATAAATGTGGCCTTATGCTGGCGCATCAATGTGACATTTGGGTTAAGTCTGGGTTGCGGGAGTTTGATGACAATCACCGTAGGCCCGGTCAGCGCAGCGCCACCGGGCGCTGTTGCCTGCTGCACTGCGCTTATCCGGCCTAAGGCGTTTGTTGCTGCTTAACAACGTTAATCATCCACGGCACGCCGTATTTATCGGTGACTTTACCGAAACCGTGTGTCCAGAAGGTTTCCTGCCAGGCCATTTCGATATTCCCGCCCGCGGCGAGGTTGTCGAACCAGCGCTTGCCTTCATTAACGTCCTGAGTATCGAGTACCAGCGTGAAGCCCGCGTACTGCGCGTTGCTGCCCGGCGGCATCCCGTCGCTCATCATGATATCGCTGCCCGCAATGCGGACGTTGGAGTGAGCGATAGCCGAATCCGGAAATTGCATACCGGACGGACAGCCTTCTTCGCTGTTATCGCTTTTTGGCATTTCGCCGAAGGTGATTTTATAGAGAAGCTCTGCGCCGACGGCTTGCTGGTAGAAAGAAGTGGCTTCTGCACAGTTGCCGGCGAACGAGATGTAGGGACTTAACGGCATAATCTTTACCTCACGTAAGAAAAGCTCGTTAAGTGTAGTTCCCGCAAGCCCGGTAAGCGAAGCGCCACCGGGCGGGTAAATCAGTTCTTTTTCACGAACTCTGATTTCAGCTTCATCGGACCGAAGCCGTCAATTTTGCAGTCGATATTATGATCGCCTTCAACCAGACGGATATTCTTCACTTTGGTGCCGATCTTCAGCATGGAAGAACTGCCCTTCACTTTCAGATCTTTAATCACGGTTACGCTGTCGCCGTCCGCCAGCAGATTGCCGTTCGCATCTTTTACGACAAGTGCATCAGCATCGTGTGATGGTTCGGCATCGTTCCATTCGTGAGCGCATTCCGGGCAGATGAACATGCCATTATCTTCATAGGTGTATTCAGAATTGCATTTTGGGCAGTGTGGGAGTGACATATCGGTATCCTCAAAAAGTGTAAACGCGCTGGAAAGTGCCAGCTAAATGACGGCAGCGTGCCGAAAAAGGCGGCAAGTATAGCGCAAATCCACACGTTTGTCGGTGACATTGTGAATTAAAAAAATGCAAAAAGCGTATCGGGAGTGACACTTCCTGTCAGTCAGTTAAGCGATGCTTACCTCATTAACACGGTGGGAAGAAATGACGCTAAATATATCGAATATTTTATTGCAGCAAATTGCTACGCTCCTTCATTTCGGATAAGGTGAAGCGACACATTGTTATTTATCTCCTGACTTCGCTGCCATCCATATCTTTTGGCAGGGGCGTATTACCTCTCTTTTTAGGTGGGTAAATAATGATGATATATCCTGAAGTTTCTTAAAATTGGGCTACGCTTTTTTCCTTTGGCCTTCAGGCCAGGAGGGGAGCTATACACGCCATGCAAGGATAGCGAATTATTTCTGATTATCATCAATCAGTTATATTTCGGCGAACATGTTTTCCACACGTGATCATATAAGCCTGAACAACATAATTAATACCAGTGGCTTAATAAAAGTAATAAATTTGCGTTAAGGAAAGGCTTTTATCATGCACACACAGACCATTTTTGAATTAAGCCAGGAAGCTGAGCGTTTGTTACAGCTCGCCCTGCAAAACCTTGATACGTTGAAATCAATGCCGACTGCGATGCTGGAGAGCACCGCGGCTGCTATTACGGGTGAAAAGAACAACGTTTTACCTTTGCATTTTAGCGCGCGCGGTGTCGAAGCGCAGCAGGCGATGCTGAATAATGAATTACGAAAAATAACCCGGCTGGAAATGGTCCTGGCTATTGTGGGCACCATGAAAGCGGGAAAATCGACCACCATTAATGCGATTGTAGGGACCGAAGTGTTGCCGAACCGCAATCGTCCGATGACGGCGCTCCCGACCCTGATTCGCCACACGCCGGGCCAGAAGGAGCCGGTGCTGCATTTCTCACATGCCTCGCCCATTGATGAATTGATCCAACTGCTTCAGAAAAAGCTATGCGATTACGATCGCGGAAAGCTGGCTCAGCATCTGGAAATTGATAAAGACATGAATACCCTGCTGGAGCGCATTGAAAAAGGAGAGGCTTTTGAGAAGCATCACCTGGGCGCGCAGCCGATATTTCATTGTCTGAAAAGCCTCAACGACCTGGTGAGGCTTTCCCAGGCGTTAGGGGTGGAGTTTCCCTTCTCTGAATATGCCGCCATCGAACACATTCCGGTGATTGAAGTGGAGTTCGTGCATCTTGCGGGTCTGGATGCTCACCTCGGACAGCTGACGCTGCTCGATACGCCCGGGCCGAATGAGGCCGGACAGCCGCATCTGCAAAAAATGCTCAGCGAGCAGTTGTCCCGCGCGTCGGCGGTGCTGGCCGTGATGGATTATACCCAGCTTAAATCCATCTCTGATGAAGAAGTCCGCCAGGCCATTTCTGCGGCGGGAAAATCCGTGCCGCTGTATGCCCTGGTCAATAAATTCGATCAGAAAGATCGCAATAGCGACGATGAAGAGCAGATCCGGGCGATGATCTCCGGCACCTTAATGAAAGGCAATATTTCGCCTGGCCAGATTTACCCCGTTTCGTCCATGTGGGCCTATCTGGCAAACCGCGCTCGCTACGAGATGAGTACCCACGGACAACTGCCGGATCATCAGGAGCAACCCTGGGTGCAGGATTTTGCCGAAGCGGCGCTTGGGCGGCGCTGGCGTACGGCGGACCTGGACGATATCGACCATATTCGTCATTCTGCCGATTTGCTCTGGGAAGATTCGCTTTTCGAACAACCGATACGCAAGCTGATCTACGCCGCCTATGCCAATGCCTCGCTTTACGCGCTGCGTTCGGCCTCGCACAAGCTGCTCAACTACGCACAAAATGCCCGGGAGTACCTCGACTTCCGCTATCAGGGGCTGACGGTTGCCTTTGAGGCGCTGGAACTGAATATCGCACGTCTGGAAGAGGATATGGCGCTTCTCAAGACGCGTCAGAGCGTGGTGAGCGATGAGGTGAAACATGAAGTTGAGGAGGCGCTGAACGCTACCGCGGACTTTATGGGAGCGCAAAAAACCGCGCTTAACCAGGCGATTGGCGAGGTGTTCAGCGCTCAGTATATTCTTGATTTGGCTGGCATCGATCGGCAGAACCCTCACGGTGACGAGCCGAAGCAGCTGGTTCTGGACGATGAAGGGAAGGCGCAGATCGCGCTAAGTAAAATCCGCTCCTCCTGCGAACGGGTGATGCTGGATGCACAGTCGAAAATCTGCCGGGAGCTGGCGTTACGCTTCGACCAGCTTGAATCTACGCTGGCGCGTTCCCTGAACGAAGCCATGCGCCCCATCGAAACGCGTATTAAAGAGCATCTGAGCCATGCGGGTTTTCGGGCGCGAATCAGTTTCCCGGCGTTTCAGGCTCACCAGCTCAACTTCAACACGCGGGCGCTGTTTAACGATGCGATAGCGCAGGATGACAGCCTGGCAGGTCCGCCATCAGGCGGGAGCAGCATGCGAGAAACGGTCTCTCGCTGGCTCAATAATCCGGGCTGGGGCTGGGATGAGTATGTGGAAACGCGCACGCGCTATGTTATCGATATTGCGCAGCTACATGACAAATTTAAGCAACATATTGAGCTGTTTTGTGAACAAATACGTAAAGCTTTGTCCGCGCAGGTCGATGTCTCTGTTACGGCAGGAATGGCGACGTTCTTTGCAGAATTTTCGCTGTGCCTGACCGGGTTACAGGAAAGCTTGCGTGATAGCCTCGCAGTACGTCAACAGAATGAGCATTCAACCCGAGCGCTCTGCCAGCTGTTGAAGCAAAGTATTACGACTGCGACGTGGATACAGGAAGATACCCGACTGTTACGCGATGATATTCAAACTCTATTCGCGGCAGAGCAACCATGACAACACCACTACTGGACGGTCCCGGGCGAACGCTGGAGTGTATTAATCCAAAATTTATGGTCGATCTGGTGCAGGGAGTGGACGCGGCGCGTCATTCTCACCTGGGACCACAACAGCTTCAGTTTCGTGAGCGTTTGACTCAGGAAATCATGACGCATACCCGGCTACGCCCCTGGGCGATGGCGGGTATGCTCAATGAAAATGCAGCGCTGCGCCTGGGGCTGGCGGAAAAACTGGCCGGCATGCTTGACCCGGGCCATCTCGCGCTGACGCTGATGGCAGAGAAACTGATTGCTTTGCGCCAGCAGACTCACCCGCGCGCCCAGCAGCCCCCGGGGCTGATGCAGCAGTACGCTGAACTCGCCTCTCATTTTACCCAACGCGCCGCATATAAAGAGAAGGCGCTAACCCAGCGCGGGCTGACGGTGCAGGCGGGTGAGCACAGCGAGCAGATTTTTACCCGCTGGCGGGCCGGGCATTATGATGGCTGGTCGCTGGCCGGGCGCTGTTTTATCGTGCTGGAAGAGCTGCGCTGGGGGGCATTTGGTGACGCATGCCGCCTCGCGAATGAAGATGTGGCGGCAATGCTTAAGGATAACCTGCGCAGCATGGCGGCTAACTATCTGGCACAGGGCATCAATGCGTCCCCCACGACCCGCCATTTCTATCACCAGTGGCTGACAACGCCGGCCTCTCCGGGTTTAATCGATCATAAAGACATGCTGGGCTGGCTGGGGGACTGGTGTCAGGCGGATCAACATCCGGTGAGCTGGTCAGTGACGCAAAACTGGCAGACCGTCGCGCTGGGTATGCCGAGGCTTTGTTCGGCAAAACGGCTGGTGGACGGGATGGTGGAAGAGATTTTTGGGTAAATCCCTCACCCTCTCCCCGTTGGGAGAGGGAATGGTGCGGTGTGTTAATGATTCATTTCTATCGGCTTCGGTTCAGGCAGGGTCTCTTGCATATTCCCGTAGCGTTTCGCATACAGCGCCGTGATGATGGGGACCAGAATCGCGGTGACAATTACGCTCGCGGCAACCAGTGCCGTCGCTGAAGCGGCGACCGGTTCGAAGGCCGGGTTAATTTGGGCGATAATCACCGGGTTTGCAACAGCAGCCCCCGCGGCTGAAGAGGCGGCGACGCCGGCCGTGCCGTTTCCTCCTCCGATTACGCGGTCGGCAATAATCAGCGGAATACCGGTGATGACGATCACGGCGACACCCAGCACAATGCCCAGCAGGCCGGTATCGAGAATGACCTTCAGGTTGATGGTGTTCCCCAGTGCGAAACCGAAGAACGGGATCAGCACCGGCGTGGCTTTGCTGAAGAAATCACGCAGATCGCGGTCGAGATTGCCAAGGGCGAAACCGACCAGGAAGGGCAGGATTGCGCCGACAAAGTGGTGCGGTTCAAACGAGGCCAGGCCAGCAGACCCCAGGATCAGCATCGTCATCAATGGGCCGGACTCCAGAGACATCAACACAAATGCGCCGGACTCTTCTTTCGTTCCGTACTGGTTCATCAGGCTGGCGTACAATCCGCCGTTGGTCATATCCATTGCCGAGACAATCGCCAGGACCGATAAACCCGCAAAGAACCCGGTCTGAATTCCATTCTCCGGAATGAACATCGCGCATATCATTGCCACCGCCCAGGCTACCGCTATTTTGGTTATCACCAGCGTTCCGGATTTCCGTAATACTGTCCCCGTTGCCCGCAAATTAATGGATGCGCCGATACAAAAAAACCAGACGGCAAGAATGGGAACCGTGCCTGTTATCATGCCTTTTGTGAAACCACCGAAATAGGCTCCGGTATCGGGAGCAAGAGTATTCAGGATGGCGCCCAGCACCAGCGGAACCAGCATCATGCCGCCGGGTATACGTTCTATCGTGGCTTTAATCTTCATAGACAAACCTCACATCGGATCCCGCAGGACGGGTGATAGGTGTTAGAAATTAGTCAATAAATTCAACATATTGCTCGTATTGCTTGCGATGTTTTTTCGAAAGCCCTGCAACAAAATTAAATGCGTGCTCTCAATTAACCTTTTTCTGAAACACATAAAACGCTGAATTCGGATTTATGATGCGATCATTGGAATACCGATTCAATGAAAATAAAACATTGTTTTAGTTATATCCATCACATATTCAATGTAAAACCTGAGGTCGGTTCCTGTTGATGAAAATTTACGTAAACCTGATGTGAATTAACGTGGTTTGTTTTTCCGTTAAGAAAGAAATAATGACGCGCGGGAAGATGTCCTTTAGGTGGGGTAAGGAAGTACTTATTTGCACTCCTTGACAAAAATTGGACTGAGTTGACGAGACGCGAAAATATGTGTGAAGTTGATCACAAATATAAACGCTGGTAGGGTAAAAAGGTCATTAACTGCCCAGGCAGGCGTCAACAGGTTCGGTTGTATCGACGTAAAACGTCAATGTAAGTAAACCTGCTACGCTTGAATAAGGCGATTCGCATGGAGCGGATCCCATGGTTCACAGAACGCTAACTGGACTGTGAAACAGACAGGGCCGAGTCAACGAGGATAGCTATGCTGAGAAGGAAAAAGATTAAACCCATCACGCTTCGCGACGTCACCATTATTGATGACGCAAAGCTGCGTAAAGCGATTACCGCAGCCTCGCTCGGTAATGCGATGGAATGGTTCGATTTTGGTGTCTACGGCTTTGTGGCCTATGCGTTAGGTAAAGTGTTTTTCCCCGGGGCCGATCCCAGCCTGCAGATGATCGCCGCACTGGGTACGTTCTCCGTTCCCTTCCTGATTCGCCCGCTGGGCGGTCTGTTCTTCGGTATGCTCGGCGATAAATATGGTCGTCAGAAGATCCTGGCCATCACCATCGTCATTATGTCGATCAGTACATTCTGTATCGGCCTTATACCGTCTTACGCCACCATCGGCATTTGGGCACCCATTCTCCTGCTGATTTGTAAGATGGCCCAGGGCTTCTCCGTAGGCGGTGAATATACCGGTGCCTCGATCTTCGTTGCCGAGTATTCCCCGGACCGTAAGCGCGGTTTTATGGGAAGCTGGCTGGACTTCGGCTCGATTGCCGGGTTTGTCCTGGGGGCGGGCGTCGTGGTGTTGATTTCAACCGTGGTGGGTGAAGATAACTTCCTCGACTGGGGCTGGCGTATTCCGTTCTTCCTGGCGTTGCCGCTGGGGATTATTGGCCTCTACCTGCGTCATGCGCTGGAAGAGACGCCTGCCTTCCAGCAGCACGTCGATAAACTTGAGCAGGGTGACCGCGAAGGGCTGCAGGATGGTCCGAAGGTGTCGTTCAAAGAGATTGCCACTAAGCACTGGCGCAGCCTGCTGACCTGTATTGGTCTGGTGATTTCGACCAACGTGACCTACTACATGCTCTTGACCTACATGCCGAGCTATCTGTCGCATAACCTGCACTACTCGGAAGATCACGGTGTGCTGATTATTATCGCCATCATGGTGGGTATGCTGTTTGTGCAGCCGATTATGGGTCTGTTGAGTGACCGTTTTGGTCGTCGACCGTTCATTATTCTGGGAAGCGTTGCGCTGTTTGCTCTGGCAATTCCGGCATTCATTCTGATTAACAGTGATGTGCTGGGGCTGATTTTTGCCGGTCTGCTGATGCTGGCGGTGATCCTTAACTGCTTTATCGGGGTGATGGCCTCAACGTTGCCCGCGATGTTCCCGACGCATATTCGCTACAGCGCGCTGGCCGCGGCCTTTAACATCTCGGTGCTGATTGCCGGTCTGACCCCGACGCTTGCCGCCTCGCTGGTCGAGAGCACGCAGAACCTGATAATGCCGGCTTATTACCTGATGGTGATTGCGGTGATTGGTTTGATTACCGGTCTTACCATGAAGGAGACGGCGAATCGCCCTCTGAAAGGCGCAACGCCTGCGGCGTCTGACATCCAGGAAGCGAAAGAGATCCTGCGCGAGCACTACGATAACGTAGAGCAGAAGATTGAGGATATTGACGCAGAGATTGAAGAGCTGCAGAAAAAACGCTCCCGACTGGTGGACCAGCATCCACGCATCAACGAGTAATAAAGAAACCCGCCAACGGCGGGTTTTCTTTTATTAGCATCCGGCAGCGATGTAGTCGCCATTGGCGCTGACGGGGATCACCGTCAGGAACAGCACCGTCGCAAACAGGATCAGGACTATCCCTCCGGCTATTTTGACTGCTGGCACCAGCCATCTTAATGAGGCGCTTTCTCCGAACCAGGTCACCGTGCGCTCGCGGGCGTAACGTACAGCCAGGGAAAGCCCCACAATAGAAAGTGCGGTGCCCAAAGACATGGTCATGACCGCGGCCACTCCCCAGGTGACAATGCCCAGCGCATTCGAAAACATCAGAATCATGATCGCCCCGCTGCACGGGCGTGCGCCAATTGCCAGAATCACGCCCAGACGGGTTTTCCAGTCGCCCTGCGTCAGGTCTGTACCTACGCCGTGATGGCCGCAGCCACAGTGTTCATCGTGCTGATGAAGAGGCTTGATGGCGGAGATAGACATCCTGCGCGGGCGCAGGCTCTTCAGCGCCTGATAAATGACAAAAGCACCGAATGCACCAATAAGCACTGCGCTTATCTTCTCCACGTACCAGCGGCTGGTACTGATATCTCCGGAGGCGAGGTTAAACCCCACCGCCAGAATAAAGACAAACAGAATGGCGCTGACGCCCTGCATCAGGCTACCCAGGAAGGGGACGACCCGGGCGGCCAGCTCGCTTTCCTTATTGGTGGTCAGATAGGTCGTCACGATGAACTTTCCGTGTCCGGGTCCGATGGCGTGAAGGACACCATAAAGGAAAGCCCCTGTTAACAGCCATAATCCGCCGCTGTACTGGTGGTTATTAAGCTGCAGCAGATACATCACCAGATAGCGGTGCAGCGTAATTTGCGTGGCGAGGCACCACTGGATAAAGGCGTTCCAGTGCGCATGCAGGGTAAAACCGGCAAAGAGGAGTGCCAGCAGCATCACCCCTGCTGTAGGGAGATGCCAGTCGCGGGCGAGGCGTTGTGTGGTCATGAGGGTGGGCCTGCACTGAGGAGAATATTTGCCGCTAGTATAGTTGATCTTCTCGCTCAATTCGTGGGATCGCATCGTGATCCGCTCATGATTGTGGATAACTTTGTGCATAAAAGGGTATAAGGCGGGGTTTTGCTGTGGAATGCAGCAGTCAGTCATTTTTCTG
>NZ_JUMS01000052.1:0-26188 GCF_001059415.1 Enterobacter sp. 940_PEND | reverse complement strand
GAAGGCGTTGAGATGGTAATGCCAGGCGACAACATCAAGATGGTTGTGACGCTGATCCACCCAATCGCGATGGATGACGGTCTGCGTTTCGCAATCCGTGAAGGCGGCCGTACCGTTGGCGCGGGCGTGGTTGCTAAAGTTCTGGGCTAATTAATTATCCCCGAATAAAAAAAGGACGCTTCGGCGTCCTTTTTTGTTTTCTGCCGCTCAGGTACTGTCACAAAATTACGCATTTTTTGCCTGCTCCCGCCCCGTATTGTGGCGTTTGTGCTATTGTAATCATAACCATTCTCACTTACACTTTGCGCATAATTTGAACGGGAGTCTCTATGTACGTTTGTTTATGTAATGGTGTAAGCGACAAGAAAATACGTCAGGCCGTTCGTCAGTTTCAGCCTCAGTCATTTCAGCAGCTACGCAAATTTGTTCCGGTGGGAAATCAATGCGGTAAATGTGTACGTGCTGCGCGAGAGATCATGCAGGACGAATTGATGCAGATCCCGGAATACAAAGAGATCGCGTAAGCGCCCATCTTTTTTTTGACATCCCTGTAGCCCGATCTACGCTTCAATGAGTGGAAGCGGAGGGACTATATAATGAAAGGTGATGTTAAAATCATAAGTTATCTCAATAAATTATTGGGAAATGAGCTTGTCGCAATTAACCAGTACTTTCTTCACGCGAGAATGTTCAAAAACTGGGGGCTTAAACGTCTGAACGACGTTGAGTACCATGAATCGATCGATGAAATGAAGCACGCTGATAAATATATCGAGCGTATTTTATTCCTTGAAGGTATTCCAAACCTGCAGGATCTCGGAAAGCTGGGCATCGGAGAAGATGTCGAAGAGATGCTGCGTTCCGACCTCAGGCTGGAGCTTGAAGGCGCCAAAGATCTCCGTGAAGCCATTGCCTATGCTGACAGCGTACATGACTACGTCAGTCGCGATATGATGATCCAGATCCTGGCCGATGAAGAAGGCCATATTGACTGGCTGGAAACGGAGCTGGATCTGATTGCTAAAATCGGTCTGCAGAACTACCTTCAGTCGCAGATTAAAGTGGAAGAGTAACCACCGTCTTCCAGCCTACGCATAAACCCGCTGCTGCCAGAAATGGCCCAAAAGGCAGTGGGTTTTTTAATGCTCCCTTATCGCCGGTGAGTAACGAAAACACAAGAATGCTAAGTAGCGCCATAAGCGCAGCGAGTAACGCCAGCGTTGGCAGTATGCACCAGCCATGCCACGCACCAAGCGCCGCCAGGTATTTTACATCGCCGTATCCCATCCCTTCACGCCGGCAGATAAACCGATATCCCCAGTAAATAACGGCAAAGCCGACATATCCAGCCATCGCACCCACCACTGCACTTGGCAGAAAATCAGGTTGGACACAGAGCTGGAAGAGCAAGCCCGCCCATAGCAGCGGGCAGAGAAATTTATCGGGAAGCAGTCCGTAGTGAATATCCGCATGTACAAGAAAGGCAGTCAGCGAAAAATAGATCAGCAAAAAGGGGAGGGTGGTTAACATGGCAAGGCCTCAAAGGGGTTTGAGCGCATCCTCGCTATAATCGGCCTGGTCGGCAATCTATAAAAACGACACTTGCGTAGGGGCTCGAGACAAAGCCTTGAGAAGGGATACATTGCGTAAAAAGTTGCGCGCCCTTACGCATACTGCGCCTCTGGCGCTTAATTTCTAAACGGCACTTGCGTCTTGTCCAGATTTACGTATAATGCGCGGGCTTGTCGTAATTGACGGCGGGTTCAATCAGAACCAGAGTAGCTCATTTTGTTACTCAACAATGCTCCCAATTGGGGAGCTACGTAAGAACGGTTACACTCTCCCATCAATCGTAATGGGTTTGAGGAGTAATCATTTTCGTTTATAAAATAATTGGAGCTCTGGTCTCATGCAGAACCAAAGAATCCGTATCCGCCTTAAAGCGTTTGATCATCGTCTGATCGATCAATCAACCGCGGAAATCGTCGAGACTGCTAAGCGCACTGGTGCGCAAGTCCGTGGTCCGATCCCGCTGCCGACCCGCAAAGAGCGCTTCACCGTTCTGATCTCTCCGCACGTCAACAAAGACGCGCGCGATCAGTACGAAATCCGCACTCACAAGCGTCTGGTTGACATCGTTGAGCCAACTGAGAAAACCGTTGATGCTCTGATGCGTCTGGATCTGGCTGCCGGTGTAGACGTGCAGATCAGCCTGGGTTAATCAGGTCATCGAGCGATTGAGAGGTTGAAACAATGATTGGTTTAGTCGGTAAAAAAGTGGGTATGACCCGCATCTTCACTGAAGATGGCGTTTCTATCCCAGTAACCGTAATCGAAGTTGAAGCAAACCGCGTTACTCAGGTTAAAGATCTGGCTAACGATGGCTACCGCGCTATTCAGGTTACCACTGGTGCTAAAAAAGCTAACCGTGTAACCAAACCAGAAGCGGGTCACTTCGCTAAAGCTGGCGTAGAAGCTGGCCGTGGTCTGTGGGAATTCCGTCTTGCTGAAGGCGAAGAGTTCACCGTAGGTCAGGACATTAGCGTTGAGCTGTTTGCTGACGTTAAAAAAGTTGACGTAACCGGTACCTCTAAAGGTAAAGGTTTTGCTGGTACCGTTAAGCGCTGGAACTTCCGTACCCAGGACGCTACCCACGGTAACTCCTTGTCTCACCGCGTTCCGGGTTCTATCGGTCAGAACCAGACTCCGGGCAAAGTGTTCAAAGGCAAGAAAATGGCAGGTCAGCTGGGTAACGAACGTGTAACCGTTCAGAGCCTGGACGTAGTACGTGTTGACGCTGAGCGCAACCTGCTGCTGGTTAAAGGTGCGGTCCCGGGTGCAACCGGTAGCGACCTGATCGTTAAACCAGCTGTGAAGGCGTAAGGGGATAGCAATGGAATTAGTATTGAAAGACGCGCAGAGCGCGCTGACTGTTTCCGAAACTACCTTCGGTCGTGATTTCAACGAAGCGCTGGTTCACCAGGTTGTTGTTGCTTATGCAGCTGGTGCTCGTCAGGGTACTCGTGCTCAGAAGACTCGTGCTGAAGTAACTGGTTCTGGCAAAAAGCCATGGCGCCAGAAAGGTACCGGCCGTGCGCGTTCAGGTTCTATCAAGAGCCCGATCTGGCGTTCAGGTGGCGTGACCTTCGCTGCGCGTCCACAGGACCACAGTCAAAAAGTTAACAAAAAGATGTACCGCGGCGCGCTGAAAAGCATCCTGTCCGAACTGGTACGTCAGGATCGTCTGATCGTTGTCGAGAAGTTCTCTGTTGAAGCGCCTAAAACTAAGCTGCTGGCACAGAAACTGAAAGACATGGCTCTGGAAGATGTGCTGATCATCACCGGTGAGCTGGACGAGAACCTGTTCCTGGCCGCACGTAACCTGCACAAGGTTGACGTACGCGATGCGACTGGTATCGACCCGGTTAGCCTGATCGCCTTCGACAAAGTCGTAATGACTGCTGATGCTGTTAAGCAAGTTGAGGAGATGCTGGCATGATTCGTGAAGAACGTCTGCTGAAGGTGCTTCGCGCACCGCACGTTTCTGAAAAAGCGTCTACTGCGATGGAAAAAACAAACACCATCGTTCTCAAAGTTGCTAAAGACGCGACCAAAGCAGAGATCAAAGCTGCTGTGCAGAAACTGTTTGAAGTCGAAGTCGAAGTCGTTAACACCCTGGTAGTTAAAGGGAAAGTTAAACGTCACGGACAGCGTATCGGTCGTCGTAGCGACTGGAAAAAAGCTTACGTCACCCTTAAAGAAGGCCAGAACCTGGACTTCGTTGGCGGCGCTGAGTAAGTCGGAGGAGTAATACAATGGCAGTTGTTAAATGTAAACCGACATCTCCGGGTCGTCGCCACGTAGTTAAAGTGGTTAACCCTGAGCTGCACAAGGGCAAACCTTTTGCTCCGTTGCTGGAAAAAAACAGCAAATCCGGTGGTCGTAACAACAATGGCCGTATCACCACTCGTCACATCGGTGGTGGCCACAAGCAGGCTTATCGTATTGTTGACTTCAAACGCAACAAAGACGGTATCCCAGCAGTTGTTGAACGTCTTGAGTACGATCCGAACCGTTCCGCGAACATCGCGCTGGTTCTGTACAAAGACGGCGAACGCCGTTACATCCTGGCCCCTAAAGGCCTGAAAGCTGGCGACCAGATTCAGTCTGGCGTTGATGCTGCAATCAAAGCAGGCAACACCCTGCCGATGCGCAATATCCCGGTTGGTTCTACCGTTCATAACGTAGAAATGAAACCAGGTAAAGGCGGTCAGCTGGCACGTTCCGCTGGTACTTACGTTCAGATCGTTGCTCGTGATGGTGCTTATGTCACCCTGCGTCTGCGTTCTGGTGAAATGCGTAAAGTCGAAGCAGACTGCCGCGCTACTCTGGGCGAAGTTGGCAATGCTGAGCATATGCTGCGCGTTCTGGGTAAAGCAGGTGCTGCACGCTGGCGTGGTGTTCGTCCTACCGTTCGCGGTACTGCGATGAACCCAGTCGACCACCCACATGGTGGTGGTGAAGGTCGTAACTTTGGTAAGCACCCGGTAACTCCGTGGGGCGTTCAGACCAAAGGTAAGAAGACCCGCAGCAACAAGCGTACTGATAAATTTATCGTACGTCGCCGTAGCAAATAATTTTAGAGGATAAGCCATGCCACGTTCTCTCAAGAAAGGTCCTTTTATTGACCTGCACTTGCTGAAGAAGGTAGAGAAAGCGGTGGAAAGCGGAGACAAGAAGCCCCTGCGCACTTGGTCCCGTCGTTCAACGATCTTTCCTAACATGATCGGTTTGACCATCGCTGTCCATAATGGTCGTCAGCACGTTCCAGTCTTTGTTACCGACGAAATGATTGGTCACAAACTGGGTGAATTCGCACCGACTCGTACTTATCGCGGCCACGCTGCTGATAAAAAAGCGAAGAAGAAATAAGGTAGGAGGAAGAGATGGAAACTTTAGCTCAACATCGCCATGCTCGTTCTTCTGCTCAGAAGGTTCGCCTTGTTGCTGACCTGATTCGCGGTAAGAAAGTGTCGCAGGCCCTGGACATCCTGACCTATACCAACAAGAAAGCTGCGGTATTGGTCAAGAAAGTACTGGAATCTGCCATTGCTAACGCTGAACACAACGATGGCGCTGACATCGACGATCTGAAAGTCGCGAAAATTTTCGTAGATGAAGGCCCAAGCATGAAGCGCATTATGCCGCGTGCGAAAGGTCGTGCAGATCGCATCCTGAAGCGCACCAGCCACATTACTGTGGTTGTGTCCGATCGCTGAGACTCTGGAGACTAGCAATGGGTCAGAAAGTACATCCTAATGGTATTCGCCTGGGTATTGTAAAACCATGGAACTCTACCTGGTTTGCGAACACCAAAGAATTCGCTGACAACCTGGACAGCGATTTTAAAGTACGTCAGTACCTGACTAAGGAACTGGCTAAAGCGTCTGTATCTCGTATCGTTATCGAGCGTCCAGCGAAGAGCATCCGTGTGACTATTCACACTGCTCGTCCTGGCATCGTTATCGGTAAGAAAGGCGAAGACGTAGAAAAACTGCGCAAGGTCGTAGCGGATATCGCTGGCGTTCCTGCACAGATCAATATCGCTGAAGTTCGTAAGCCTGAACTGGACGCTAAATTGGTTGCTGACAGCATCACTTCACAGCTGGAACGTCGTGTTATGTTCCGTCGTGCTATGAAGCGTGCTGTACAGAACGCAATGCGTCTGGGCGCTAAAGGTATCAAAGTTGAAGTTAGCGGCCGTCTGGGCGGCGCGGAAATCGCACGTACCGAATGGTACCGCGAAGGTCGCGTACCGCTGCACACTCTGCGTGCTGACATCGACTACAACACCTCTGAAGCGCACACCACTTACGGTGTAATCGGCGTTAAGGTATGGATCTTCAAAGGTGAGATCCTGGGTGGTATGGCTGCTGTTGAACAACCGGAAAAACCGGCTGCTCAACCTAAAAAGCAGCAGCGTAAAGGCCGTAAATAAGGAGCGTCGCTGATGTTACAACCAAAGCGTACAAAATTCCGTAAAGTGCACAAAGGCCGCAACCGTGGTCTGGCGCAGGGTACGGATGTTAGCTTCGGCACTTTCGGTCTGAAAGCTGTTGGCCGTGGTCGTCTGACTGCACGTCAGATCGAAGCAGCACGTCGTGCAATGACCCGTGCAGTTAAGCGTCAAGGTAAGATCTGGATCCGTGTATTCCCGGACAAACCGATCACCGAGAAGCCACTGGAAGTTCGTATGGGTAAAGGTAAAGGTAACGTGGAGTACTGGGTTGCCTTGATCCAACCGGGCAAAGTCCTTTATGAAATGGACGGTGTTCCGGAAGAGCTGGCCCGTGAAGCCTTCGGCCTGGCAGCAGCGAAACTGCCTATCAAAACCACCTTTGTAACTAAGACGGTGATGTAATGAAAGCAAAAGAGCTGCGTGAAAAAAGCGTTGAAGAGCTGAACGCTGAGCTGCTGAACCTGCTGCGTGAGCAGTTCAACCTGCGTATGCAGGCTGCAAGTGGCCAGCTGCAACAGACTCACCTGCTGAAGCAAGTGCGTCGCAATGTTGCACGCGTTAAGACTTTACTGACTCAGAAGGCGGGTGCGTAATGACCGATAAAATCCGTACTCTGCAAGGTCGTGTTGTTAGCGACAAAATGGAGAAATCCATTGTTGTAGCTATCGAACGTATTGTGAAACACCCGATCTACGGTAAATTCATCAAGCGTACGACCAAACTGCACGTACATGACGAGAACAACGAATGTGGTATCGGCGACAAGGTTGAAATCCGTGAATGCCGTCCACTGTCCAAGACTAAGTCCTGGACGCTGGTTCGCGTTGTAGAGAAAGCGGTTCTGTAATACAGTACGCCTTCTCAATACGAATAAACGGCTCAGCGATGAGCCGTTTATTTTTTCTACCCATATTGCAGAAGCGGTGTTATAATGCCGCGCCCTCGATATGGGGCTTTTTAACGGCTCTGATTTTAGAGTCTCAGGTAGTAGTTGACATTAGCGGAGCACTAAAATGATCCAAGAACAGACTATGCTGAACGTCGCCGACAACTCCGGTGCACGTCGCGTAATGTGTATCAAGGTTCTGGGTGGCTCGCACCGTCGCTACGCAGGCGTAGGCGACATCATCAAGATCACCATCAAGGAAGCAATTCCACGTGGTAAGGTCAAAAAAGGTGATGTGCTGAAGGCGGTAGTGGTGCGCACCAAGAAGGGTGTTCGTCGCCCTGACGGTTCTGTCATTCGCTTCGATGGTAATGCATGCGTTATTTTAAACAATAACAGCGAGCAGCCTATCGGCACGCGTATCTTTGGGCCGGTAACTCGTGAACTTCGTACTGAGAAGTTCATGAAAATTATCTCTCTGGCACCAGAAGTACTCTAAGGAGCGAATCATGGCAGCGAAAATCCGTCGTGATGACGAAGTTATCGTGTTAACCGGTAAAGATAAAGGTAAACGCGGTAAAGTAAAAAATGTTCTGTCTTCCGGCAAACTTGTCGTTGAAGGTATCAACCTGGTTAAGAAACATCAGAAGCCGGTTCCGGCCCTGAACCAACCAGGTGGCATCGTTGAAAAAGAAGCTGCTATTCAGGTTTCTAACGTTGCAATCTTCAATGCGGCTACCGGCAAGGCTGACCGTGTAGGCTTTAGATTCGAAGACGGCAAAAAAGTCCGTTTCTTCAAGTCTAACAGCGAAACTATCAAGTAATTTGGAGTAGTACGATGGCGAAACTGCATGATTACTACAAAGACGAAGTAGTTAACAAACTCATGACTGAGTTTAACTACAATTCTGTCATGCAAGTCCCTCGGGTCGAGAAGATCACCCTGAACATGGGTGTTGGTGAAGCGATCGCTGACAAGAAACTGCTGGATAACGCAGCAGCTGACCTGACAGCAATCTCCGGTCAAAAACCGCTGATCACCAAAGCACGCAAATCTGTTGCAGGCTTCAAAATCCGTCAGGGCTATCCGATCGGCTGTAAAGTAACTCTGCGTGGCGAACGCATGTGGGAGTTCTTTGAGCGCCTGATCACTATTGCTGTTCCACGTATCCGTGACTTCCGTGGCTTGTCCGCTAAGTCTTTCGACGGTCGTGGTAACTACAGCATGGGTGTCCGTGAGCAGATCATCTTCCCAGAAATCGACTACGATAAAGTCGACCGCGTGCGTGGTTTGGATATTACCATTACCACTACTGCGAAATCTGACGAAGAAGGCCGTGCTCTGCTGGCTGCCTTTGACTTCCCGTTCCGCAAGTAAGGTAGGGTTACTGAATGGCTAAGCAATCAATGAAAGCACGCGAAGTAAAGCGCGTAGCTTTAGCTGATAAATTCTTCGCTAAACGCGCTGAACTGAAAGCGATCATTTCTGATGTGAACGCTTCCGACGAAGATCGTTGGAATGCGGTTCTCAAGCTGCAGTCTCTGCCGCGTGATTCCAGCCCGTCTCGTCAGCGTAACCGCTGTCGTCAAACAGGTCGTCCACATGGTTATGTGGGCAAGTTTGGGTTGAGCCGTATCAAACTGCGTGAAGCCGCCATGCGCGGTGAAGTGCCAGGCTTGAAAAAGGCTAGCTGGTAATTACCAATTGAATCACGGGAGTAAAGACAGATGAGCATGCAAGATCCGATCGCGGATATGCTGACCCGTATCCGTAACGGTCAGGCCGCGAACAAAGTTGCGGTCACCATGCCTTCCGCCAAGCTGAAAGTGGCAATTGCCAACGTGCTGAAGGAAGAAGGTTTTATCGAAGATTTTAAAGTTGAAGGCGACACCAAGCCGGAACTGGAACTTACTCTTAAGTATTTCCAGGGTAAAGCTGTTGTAGAAAGCATTCAGCGTGTCAGCCGCCCAGGTCTGCGCATCTATAAGAAAAAAGATGAGCTGCCAAAAGTTATGGCTGGTCTTGGTATCGCAGTTGTTTCTACCTCTAAAGGTGTTATGACTGATCGTGCAGCGCGCCAGGCTGGTCTTGGTGGCGAAATTATCTGCTACGTAGCCTAATCGGAGGAAAGAATGTCTCGTGTTGCTAAAGCACCGGTCGTTATTCCTGCCGGCGTTGATGTAAAAATCGACGGTCAGGTTATTACGATCAAAGGTAAAAACGGCGAGCTGACTCGTACCCTCAACAAAGCTGTTGAAGTTAAACATGCAGATAACGCTCTGACCTTCGGTCCACGTGATGGTTTCGTGGATGGATGGGCTCAGGCTGGTACCGCGCGTGCCCTGCTGAACTCAATGGTTGTTGGTGTTACCGAAGGCTTCACTAAAAAGCTTCAGCTGGTTGGTGTAGGTTATCGTGCAGCTATCAAAGGGAATGCAGTAGGCCTGTCTCTGGGCTTCTCACACCCTGTTGAGCATCCGCTGCCGGCCGGTATCACTGCAGAATGTCCGACTCAAACTGAAATCGTGCTGAAAGGCGCTGATAAACAGCTGATCGGTCAGGTTGCAGCAGATCTGCGCGCCTACCGTCGTCCTGAGCCTTACAAAGGCAAGGGTGTTCGTTACGCCGACGAAGTCGTGCGTACCAAAGAGGCTAAGAAGAAGTAAGGTAACACTATGGATAAGAAATCTGCTCGTATCCGTCGTGCGACCCGCGCACGCCGCAAGCTCAAAGAGCTGGGTGCAACTCGCCTGGTGGTACATCGTACCCCGCGTCATATTTACGCACAGGTAATTGCACCGAACGGTTCTGAAGTTCTGGTAGCTGCTTCTACTGTAGAAAAAGCTATCTCAGAACAATTGAAGTACACCGGTAACAAAGACGCCGCTGCAGCTGTAGGTAAAGCTGTTGCTGAACGCGCTCTGGAAAAAGGCATCAGCAATGTTTCCTTTGACCGTTCCGGGTTCCAATATCATGGTCGTGTCCAGGCACTGGCAGATGCTGCCCGTGAAGCTGGCCTTCAGTTCTAAGGTAGAGGTGTAAGATGGCTCACATCGAAAAACAGGCTGGCGAACTGCAGGAAAAGCTGATCGCGGTAAACCGCGTATCTAAAACCGTTAAAGGTGGTCGTATTTTCTCCTTCACAGCTCTGACTGTAGTAGGCGATGGTAACGGTCGCGTTGGTTTTGGTTACGGTAAAGCGCGTGAAGTTCCAGCAGCGATCCAGAAAGCGATGGAAAAAGCCCGTCGCAATATGATTAACGTCGCGCTGAACAACGGCACCCTGCAGCACCCAGTTAAAGGTGTTCACACGGGTTCTCGTGTATTCATGCAGCCAGCTTCAGAAGGTACCGGTATCATCGCCGGTGGTGCAATGCGCGCCGTTCTGGAAGTTGCTGGGGTTCATAACGTTCTGGCCAAAGCATATGGTTCCACTAACCCGATCAACGTGGTTCGTGCAACTATTGATGGCCTGGAAAATATGAATTCTCCAGAAATGGTCGCTGCCAAGCGTGGTAAATCCGTTGAAGAAATTCTGGGGTAATTGACCATGGCAAAGACTATTAAAATCACTCAAACCCGCAGTGCAATCGGTCGTCTGCCGAAACACAAGGCAACGCTGCTTGGCCTGGGTCTGCGTCGTATTGGTCATACCGTTGAGCGCGAGGATACTCCTGCTGTTCGTGGTATGGTCAACGCGGTTTACTTCATGGTTAAAGTTGAGGAGTAAGAGATGCGTTTAAATACTCTGTCTCCGGCCGAAGGCTCTAAAAAGGCGGGTAAACGCCTGGGTCGTGGTATCGGTTCTGGCCTCGGCAAAACCGGTGGTCGTGGTCACAAAGGTCAGAACTCTCGTTCTGGCGGTGGCGTGCGTCGCGGTTTCGAGGGTGGCCAGATGCCACTGTACCGTCGTCTGCCGAAGTTCGGCTTCACTTCTCGCAAAGCAGCGATCACAGCGGAAATCCGTCTGTCTGACCTGGCGAAAGTTGAAGGCGGCGTTGTAGACCTGAACACGCTGAAAGCAGCAAACATTATCGGTATCCAGATCGAGTTCGCGAAAGTGATCCTGGCTGGTGAAGTTTCTACTCCGGTAACTGTTCGTGGCCTGCGTGTTACTAAAGGTGCTCGTGCTGCTATCGAAGCTGCTGGCGGTAAAATTGAGGAATAAGTAGCAGATGGCTAAGCAACCGGGATTAGATTTTCAAAGTGCCAAAGGTGGATTTGGCGAGCTGAAACGCAGACTGCTGTTTGTTATCGGCGCGCTGATTGTGTTCCGTATTGGCTCTTTTATTCCGATCCCTGGTATCGATGCCGCTGTACTTGCCAAACTGCTTGAGCAACAGCGAGGCACCATCATTGAAATGTTCAACATGTTCTCTGGTGGTGCTCTCAGCCGTGCTTCTATCTTCGCATTGGGTATTATGCCGTACATTTCGGCATCAATTATTATCCAGCTGCTGACGGTCGTTCATCCGGCCCTGGCAGAGTTGAAGAAAGAAGGGGAGTCTGGACGTCGTAAGATTAGTCAGTACACCCGTTACGGTACTCTGGTGCTGGCAATATTCCAGTCGATCGGTATTGCTACCGGTTTGCCGAATATGCCTGGTATGCAGGGCCTGGTGTTAAACCCGGGCTTTGCATTCTACTTCACCGCTGTTGTAAGTCTGGTCACAGGGACTATGTTCCTGATGTGGCTCGGCGAACAGATTACTGAGCGTGGTATCGGTAACGGTATCTCTATCATTATCTTCGCCGGTATTGTTGCGGGCCTCCCGCCAGCCATCGCCCATACTATCGAGCAAGCGCGTCAAGGCGACCTGCACTTCCTCCTGTTGCTGTTGGTTGCAGTATTAGTATTTGCAGTGACGTTCTTTGTTGTCTTCGTTGAACGTGGTCAACGCCGCATTGTGGTGAACTACGCTAAACGTCAGCAGGGTCGTCGTGTCTATGCTGCACAGAGCACACATTTACCGCTGAAAGTGAACATGGCGGGGGTTATCCCGGCTATCTTCGCTTCCAGTATTATTCTGTTCCCGGCGACCATCGCGTCATGGTTCGGGGGCGGTACTGGTTGGAACTGGCTGACAACAATTTCGCTGTATTTGCAGCCTGGGCAACCACTTTATGTGTTACTCTATGCGTCTGCGATCATCTTCTTCTGTTTCTTCTACACGGCGTTGGTCTTCAACCCGCGTGAAACAGCAGATAACCTGAAGAAGTCCGGTGCATTTGTACCAGGAATTCGTCCGGGAGAGCAAACGGCGAAGTATATCGATAAAGTAATGACTCGTCTGACTTTGGTTGGTGCGCTTTATATTACTTTTATCTGCCTGATCCCGGAGTTCATGCGTGATGCAATGAAAGTACCGTTCTACTTCGGTGGGACCTCACTGCTTATCGTTGTTGTCGTGATTATGGACTTTATGGCTCAAGTGCAAACTCTGATGATGTCCAGTCAGTACGAGTCTGCATTGAAGAAGGCGAACCTGAAAGGCTACGGCCGCTAAATGGTCGCCTGAGAAGTTACGGAGAGTAAAAATGAAAGTTCGTGCTTCCGTCAAGAAATTATGCCGTAACTGCAAAATCGTTAAGCGTGATGGTGTCATCCGTGTGATTTGCAGTGCCGAGCCGAAGCATAAACAGCGCCAAGGCTGATTATTTCGCATATTTTTCTTGCAAAGTTGGGTTGAGCTGGCTAGATTAGCCAGCCAATCTTTTGTATGTCTGTACGTTTCCATTTGAGTATCCTGAAAACGGGCTTTTCAGCATGGTGCGTACATATTAAATAGTAGGAGTGCATAGTGGCCCGTATAGCAGGCATTAACATTCCTGATCAGAAACATGCTGTGATCGCATTAACTTCGATCTACGGCGTCGGCAAGACCCGTTCTAAAGCCATTCTGGCTGCAGCGGGTATCGCTGAAGATGTTAAGATCAGTGAGCTGTCTGAAGAACAAATCGACACGCTGCGTGACGAAGTTGCCAAATTTGTCGTTGAAGGTGATCTGCGCCGTGAAATCAGCATGAGCATCAAGCGCCTGATGGATCTTGGTTGCTATCGCGGTTTGCGTCATCGTCGTGGTCTGCCAGTGCGCGGTCAGCGTACTAAGACCAACGCACGTACCCGTAAGGGTCCGCGCAAACCGATCAAGAAATAATCGGGGTGATTGAATAATGGCAAAGGCACCAGTTCGTGCACGTAAACGTGTAAGAAAACAAGTCTCTGACGGCGTGGCTCATATCCATGCTTCTTTCAACAACACCATCGTTACTATTACTGATCGTCAGGGTAACGCATTGGGTTGGGCAACAGCCGGTGGTTCCGGTTTCCGTGGTTCTCGCAAATCCACTCCGTTCGCAGCTCAGGTTGCAGCAGAGCGTTGCGCAGAAGCCGTAAAAGAATACGGCATCAAGAATCTGGAAGTTATGGTTAAAGGTCCGGGTCCGGGTCGTGAATCTACTGTTCGCGCTCTGAACGCCGCTGGTTTCCGCATCACGAATATTACTGATGTGACTCCGATCCCTCATAACGGTTGTCGTCCGCCGAAAAAACGTCGCGTATAACGCTCCGTTTTTTAGGTTAGTTGGAGATAGAAAATGGCAAGATATTTGGGTCCTAAGCTCAAGCTGAGCCGTCGTGAGGGCACCGACTTATTCCTTAAGTCTGGCGTTCGCGCGATCGATACCAAGTGTAAAATTGAACAAGCTCCTGGCCAGCACGGTGCGCGTAAACCGCGTCTGTCTGACTATGGTGTGCAGTTGCGTGAAAAGCAAAAAGTTCGCCGTATGTACGGTGTGCTGGAGCGTCAGTTCCGTAACTACTATAAAGAAGCAGCACGTCTGAAAGGCAACACAGGTGAAAACCTGCTGGCTCTGCTGGAAGGTCGTCTGGACAACGTTGTATACCGTATGGGCTTCGGCGCTACTCGTGCTGAATCACGTCAGCTGGTTAGCCACAAAGCAATCATGGTAAACGGTCGTGTTGTTAACATCGCTTCTTATCAGGTTAAAGCGAATGACGTTGTTAGCATTCGTGAGAAAGCGAAAAAGCAATCTCGCGTGAAGGCCGCTCTGGAGCTGGCTGAGCAGCGTGAAAAGCCAACCTGGCTGGAAGTTGATGCTGGCAAGATGGAAGGTACGTTCAAGCGTCAGCCAGAACGTTCTGATCTGTCTGCGGACATTAACGAACACCTGATCGTCGAGCTTTACTCCAAGTAAAGCTTAGTACCAAAGAGAGGACACAATGCAGGGTTCTGTGACAGAGTTTCTAAAACCGCGCCTGGTAGATATCGAGCAAGTGAGTTCGACGCACGCCAAGGTGACCCTTGAGCCTTTAGAGCGTGGCTTTGGCCATACTCTGGGTAACGCACTGCGCCGTATTCTGCTCTCATCGATGCCGGGTTGCGCGGTGACCGAGGTTGAGATTGATGGTGTACTTCATGAGTACAGCACCAAAGAAGGCGTTCAGGAAGATATCCTTGAAATCCTGCTCAACCTGAAAGGGCTGGCGGTGAGAGTTCAGGGTAAAGATGAAGTTATTCTTACTCTGAATAAATCTGGCATTGGCCCTGTGACTGCAGCCGACATCACCCATGACGGTGATGTTGAAATCGTCAAGCCGCAGCACGTGATCTGCCACCTGACCGATGAGAACGCAGCTATTAGCATGCGTATCAAAGTTCAGCGCGGTCGTGGTTATGTGCCGGCTTCTGCCCGAATTCATTCGGAAGAAGATGAGCGCCCAATCGGCCGTCTGCTGGTCGACGCATGCTATAGCCCTGTAGAGCGTATTGCCTACAATGTTGAAGCAGCGCGTGTAGAACAGCGTACCGACCTGGACAAGCTGGTCATCGAAATGGAAACCAACGGCACGATCGATCCTGAAGAGGCGATTCGTCGTGCGGCAACCATCCTGGCAGAACAACTGGAAGCTTTCGTTGACTTACGTGATGTACGTCAGCCGGAAGTGAAAGAAGAGAAACCAGAATTCGATCCGATCCTGCTGCGCCCTGTTGACGATCTCGAGTTGACTGTCCGCTCTGCTAACTGCCTCAAGGCAGAAGCTATCCACTATATCGGTGATCTGGTACAGCGTACCGAGGTTGAGTTGCTGAAAACGCCGAACCTGGGTAAAAAATCTCTTACTGAGATTAAAGACGTGCTGGCTTCACGTGGTCTGTCTCTGGGCATGCGCCTGGAAAACTGGCCACCGGCAAGCATTGCTGACGAGTAACCGGATCACAGGTTAAGGTTTTACTGAGAAGGATAAGGTCATGCGCCATCGTAAGAGTGGTCGTCAACTGAACCGCAACAGCAGCCATCGCCAGGCTATGTTCCGCAACATGGCAGGTTCACTGGTTCGTCATGAGATCATCAAGACGACCCTGCCTAAAGCGAAAGAGCTGCGTCGCGTAGTTGAGCCGCTGATTACTCTTGCCAAGACTGACAGCGTTGCTAATCGTCGTCTGGCATTCGCCCGTACTCGTGATAACGAGATCGTGGCAAAACTGTTTAACGAACTGGGCCCGCGTTTCGCGAGCCGTGCCGGTGGTTACACTCGCATTCTGAAGTGTGGTTTCCGTGCAGGCGACAACGCGCCGATGGCTTACATCGAGCTGGTTGATCGTTCAGAGAAAGCAGAAGCTGCTGCAGAGTAATCTGCAGTAACGTAAAAAAACCCGCTCCGGCGGGTTTTTTTATATCCGCGATATCCCCACTTCTCTACAATGTCTGTATCAATTCTGTTCATCCCCAGGAGCCGGTAATGTGGTTGCTCGACCAGTGGGCAGAACGCCATATTCGCGATGCCCAAAAAAAAGGTGAATTCGACGATCTCCCGGGAAGCGGCGAACCCCTTGCGCTTGACGATGATTCGCACATCGCGCCTGAACTACGGGCTGGATACCGTTTGCTGAAAAATGCGGGCTGTCTCCCCCCGGAGCTCGAACAGCGCAGAGAAGCTGTTGAACTGGCCGATCTTCTCAGAGAGATCCGCCATGACGATCCACGACATTCTGAACTTAGCCGCCGTCTCGCCCTGCTTGAACTCAAGCTGCGCCAGGCTGGGATGAACACTAATTTTCTTCACGGTGAATACGGTGAATACGGTGAAAGATTGATGCAGAAAATAAGCGAGGAGTAGTTATGTACCGCATCGGTGAACTTGCGAAGCTTGCGAACGTTACGCCGGATACCATCCGATATTACGAAAAGCAGCAGATGATCGATCATGAAGTACGTACTGAAGGAGGCTTTCGCCTTTATACCGATAACGATCTGCAGCGCCTGCGGTTTATTCGTTATGCGCGTCAGCTCGGTTTCACGCTGGATTCGATCCGCGAGTTATTATCGATCCGCATCGATCCGGAACATCACACCTGCCAGGAATCTAAAAGCATCGTGCAGGCCCGGCTGGATGAGGTCGAAGCGCGTATACAGGAACTGCAAACCATGCAGCGCTCTCTGCAAAGGCTGAATGATGCCTGCTGCGGTACGGCACACAGCAGCATTTATTGTTCGATCCTCGAAGCCCTTGAACAGGGAGCGAGTGGAGAAACGCAGTGCTGTTGATTTTTAGTTCAACCGGGTCTAGACTCCCGTCGTCATAAACCCTGCTCTGGAGACATTATGAGCCGCTATCAGCACACGAAAGGACAAATTAAGGACAATGCCATTGAGGCGTTACTTCACGACCCGTTATTCAGGCAGCGCGTTGAGAAGAATAAAAAAGGGAAAGGAAGTTATCTGCGTAAAGACAAACATGAAAAACGGGGTAACTGGGAGGCCAGTGGCAAGCAAGCGAATCGCTTATTTACCACTGGCCTTCCTGCTTTTATCTATTGATTAGACGCGGTTATTCTGCTCTTTTAACAGATCGCGGATCTCACTTAACAGCACTTCTTCTTTCGTTGGCGCAGGTGCTGCAGCCGGCTCTTCTTTTTTACGGTTGAGCCTGTTGATCAGCTTGATAGCCATAAATATGGCAAATGCGACAATCACAAAATCAAATACGTTCTGAATAAATACGCCGTAGTGCATTACTACTGCCGGAACATCACCCTGCGCTTCACGCAGCGTGAAAGCGAACTGTTTGAAATCAATGCCGCCGATTAACAATCCTAAAGGTGGCATGATAATGTCGGCCACTAATGATGAAACAATCTTGCCGAATGCCGCACCAATAATGACACCCACTGCCAAATCCACCACGTTCCCGCGCATCGCAAATTCGCGAAATTCTTTAATAAAACTCATTGTTCTCTCCTTGTGCCAGCTGACGAGTTTAAGTTTAACAAATCATTAGCCAATTGCCATTCGGGATAATTAAACATTATGAAAAACAAAAGGCACAGAAATGAGAAGGATAAAGTAAGGGTGCTCTTTCTCGAGCACCCAATTCTTTAAAGGAAGAATGGACTTGGCTGGAATAAACGTTCGACGTCGGTAATAAACTTTTTATCGGTAAGGAACATAATAACGTGATCGCCTTGCTCAATTCGTAAATTATCATTGGCAATCATGACATCATTCCCGCGCACAACGGCGCCGATAATCGTACCTGGCGGCAGTTTAATTTCGTCGATTGAACGGCCGACGACGCGTGACGTCGTTTCATCTCCGTGAGCAACGGCTTCAATGGCTTCCGCTACGCCGCGGCGGAGCGATGACACACCGACAATATCCGCTTTACGAACATGGCTCAGGAGAGCGGAAATTGTCGCCTGCTGAGGGGAAATGGCAATATCAATAACGCTGCCCTGAACCAGATCGACATACGCCTTGCGCTGAATAAGCACCATGACTTTTTTAGCCCCCATGCGCTTCGCGAGCATGGCGGACATTATATTCGCCTCGTCGTCGTTGGTGACGGCAATAAAGAGATCAACTTGATCGATATGCTCTTCAGCCAGCAACTCCTGATCAGACGCATCACCATAAAATACAATCGTATTTTGCAGTTTTTCCGCCAGTTCAGCAGCACGCTGTTGATCGCGCTCGATCAACTTGACGCTGTAATCTTTTTCCAGCCGATGTGCCAGGCCGGCACCGATATTGCCGCCGCCGACCAGCATAATGCGTTTATAGGGTTTTTCGAGGCGCTGAAGTTCACTCATCACCGCACGAATATGCTGTGAGGCCGCAATAAAGAAGACCTCATCACCGGCTTCGACAATCGTGGAGCCTTGCGGGCGAATTGGCCTGTCGTGACGGAAAATCGCTGCAACGCGCGTATCGATATGCGGCATGTGCTCGCGCATGGTGGAAAGCGCATTGCCGATCAATGGTCCGCCATAATAGGCCTTAACCACTGCCAGGCTCACTTTGCCCTCGGCAAAGTTCACCACCTGCAGGGCACCCGGATATTCAATCAGGCGATAGATATTGTCGATAACCAGCTGTTCTGGCGCGATGAGATGGTCAATGGGGACCGCTTCGGAATTAAACAGTTTTTCAGCATCGCGAACATAGTCCGGAGAGCGAATACGCGCAATTCGGTTTGGCGTGTTGAAAAGCGAGTATGCCACCTGACAGGCCACCATATTGGTTTCGTCAGAACTGGTTACCGCAACCAGCATGTCGGCATCGTCGGCGCCCGCCTCACGAAGAACACGTGGGTGCGAACCATGACCCTGCACCACGCGCAGGTCAAACTTGTCCTGTAAGACACGCAGACGATCGCCGTTGGTATCAACAATTGTGATGTCGTTGTTTTCGCCAACCAGGTTTTCCGCCAGCGTTCCGCCCACCTGTCCTGCACCCAGAATGATAATCTTCATATCTCGTGACCTGTTCTCAACATCACTCTTTGATTAGCTTAGCGTAAAAGAAGCCATCGCCCTCTTCAGCACCCGGCAGGTTCTGCAGACCCGGGGATTCAGGCGTTCCTGTATCGCGCAGCGCGGCGTCCGGCGTACGTTTAAGGAAGGCCGCGATTTGCTGGCTGTTTTCTTCCGGCAGTACGGAACAGGTCGCATAGACCAGCGTTCCGCCAGATTTAAGATGCGGCCAAATGGCGTCGAGAATGTCTGATTGCAGTTGGGCAAGTTCCTGAATATCACGATCGCGGCGTAGCCACTTGATGTCCGGATGACGACGAATAACACCTGTTGCAGAGCAGGGGGCATCCAGCAAAATGCGATCGAATTGCGTTTCACCACACCACTCTGCGGGTTTGCGTCCATCGCCCTGCTTAACCTGAGCCTTCATGCCCAGACGCTTAAGGTTGTCGTAGACGCGTGAGAGACGCTGTTCATCGACGTCCACTGCCATCACGCTGGCCTGCGGAGCCACTTCCAGAATATGCGTCGTTTTGCCCCCAGGTGCGGCGCAAAGATCGAGGATCTGCTCACCATTTTTGGGTTCAAGCCAGGTCATGCAACCCTGCGCCGAGGCATCCTGTACGGTAACCCAGCCCTCATCAAAACCGGGTAATGCATGTACCGGTGCCGGTGAGGCCAGACGTACAGCATCCGGATAGGCTTGATGCGGGAATCCACTCATTCCAGCTTCTTCAAGCAATGCCAGCCATGCGGCTCGGGTGTGGTGATTCCGGTTCACGCGTAACCACATTGGCGGGCGCTGGTTGTTGGCCTCGGCAATATCCAGCCACTGCTGCGGATAGGCTTTTTTCAGGCGCTTCAACAGCCAGTCCGGGTGCAGGAAACGTGCTTCGCTTTGGGCAAATTCAGCCAGAAGCTCTTCCTGCTGTCTCTGGAACTGACGCAGTACTCCGTTGATCAGGCCTTTCAGCTGAGGACGTTTAATCGCAACGGCGCCTTCCACCGTCTCAGCCAGCGCGGCATGAGGTGGGATGCGGGTATGAAGAAGCTGATAAAAGCCCACCATAATCAAATAGTGTACGGTGCGCTGCTTGCCTGTCATTGGGCGTGACATCAGCTTGTTAATCAACCATTCAAGCTGAGAAAGCGTGCGCAGAACGCCAAAGCAGAGCTCCTGAAGCAGGGCTTTGTCTTTATCAGAGACTTTTAGTTGCAGAGGAGGCAGGACGTTACTTAATGACTGGCCCTGCTCGATAACCTGCTCAACGGCCTGAGCCGCCATACTGCGTAGATTTTGTTTTTTCATAACCGTAAAAATAAAAATGCCCGGAAACACCGGGCCTTAAGGATAGATTTGCTCAGGCAAGACGATTGCCCGGAATAAACCATTCGCGGCGGGAATTTAACAGATCCTGAGCGCTCATGGCCTTCTTGCCGGCCGGTTGTAGCGATTCAAGATTCAGGATCCCTTGCGCAGTCGCCACCTGGATCCCGTTCTTGTTGGCGTCAACAATCGTGCCGGGTTCAGCCGTGGTAGTACCGCTAATGACGGAGGCTTTCCAGACTTTCACCGGCTGCTCATCAATCTCCATCCAGCTCATTGGCCACGGATTAAAGGCGCGAATGCAGCGTTCAAGTTGAGCTGCTGACAGGGACCAGTCGAGCCGCGCTTCTTCTTTGCTCAGTTTTTCGGCATAAGTCACCAGCGCGTCATCCTGGACTTCCGGTTTCGCCGTATTGTCAGCAAGCTGCTGGAGCGTCTCGATAAGCCCTTGTGGACCAAGGTCTGCCAGTTTGTCATACAGCGTAGCGCTGGTATCATCTGACGTTATGGGGCACGCCAGTTTATACAGCATATCGCCGGTGTCTAAACCTACGTCCATCTTCATGATGGTAACGCCCGTTTCGGCATCACCTGCCCACAGCGAGCGCTGGATAGGTGCAGCACCACGCCAGCGCGGGAGCAGAGACCCATGCACGTTGATGCACCCCAGGCGAGGCATATCGAGCACAGCTTTCGGCAAAATTAAACCGTAAGCCACCACCACCATTACGTCGGCATTCAGGTCAGCAACCAGCTGCTGATTTTCCTGTGGGCGCAACGATGCGGGCTGAAAAACGGGTAGCCCATGCTCTTCTGCCAGCACCTTTACCGGGCTCGGCATCAGTTTTTTGCCGCGACCAGCAGGACGGTCCGGCTGGGTAAAGACGCCAACAACCTGGTGACCAGACGATAACAGCGCGTCAAGATGACGCGCTGCAAAATCAGGGGTTCCCGCGAAGATAATACGTAGTGTTTTAGACACGATGATCCTTGTATCCGGGGGGACGCTATGCGCGAGAACGCAAACGATCCAGTTTCTCTACTTTTTGACGAATACGCTGCTGTTTCAGCGGCGAGAGATAATCGATAAACAGTTTACCGACCAGGTGATCCATCTCATGCTGAATACAAATTGCCAGCAGGTCGTCTGCTTCCAGTTCGAACGGGTTACCGTCACGATCCAGAGCGCGAATTTTCACCTTTTCGGCACGCGGTACTAAAGCGCGCTGTTCAGGAATGGACAGACAGCCTTCCTCAATACCGGTTTCGCCACTCTTTTCGAGTAGTTCAGGGTTGATCAGCACCAGACGCTCATCGCGATTTTCGGAAACATCAATCACGATAATACGCTTATGAATGTCCACCTGCGTCGCCGCCAGGCCAATGCCTTCTTCGGCGTACATGGTATCGAACATATCATCAACGATACGCTGGATTTCTGCATTCACTTCTTTGACCGGTTCAGCGACGATGCGAAGGCGCTCGTCCGGAATATGTAACACTTGCAAAACTGCCATAAATTTCCAGAGTCGTGTTCAGGAGTTGATAAGAATACTCTCTCTATTCTAGACAAATCCCCCATCGATTGACAGCATCAGTGACCAATCGCAATGATTGCGGAGGCCGCTTATGGCAGGGGAAAGGATGACGTCTACCGAAATATGGCTACGGCTAATACACACAGGGTCGCTGTGTGGTGATGTAATGCTGGAAGCGGCTGCGCGACTGCAGAAGCAGGAACACCTCAACGTGCTCGTGGCCAGAAACGCCGGGCTGACAGCAAAGCAGGCTGAACGCTTCTTTGCACTCGATGAGAGCGAACTGGAACGTAGCCTTATGTGGCTTGAGCAGCCGGGACATCATTTATTAACGGCCAACCATCCCCTTTATCCCCCTTTGCTCCGCACGATTCCTGATTATCCCGGGGCGTTATTCATAAAAGGTAACCCTGAGACGCTTAATACCGTTCAGCTGGCGGTAGTAGGGAGTCGTGCGCCGTCATGGTACGGCGAGCGATGGGGGAAAATCCTGTGCGAACAACTGTCGCAAAGCGGTTTCACGATCACCAGCGGGCTGGCCTGCGGTATTGACGGCGTAGCCCACAGCGCGGCGCTGTCAGTTAAGGGACGAAGCGTAGCGGTGCTGGGGAACGGTCTTTTTAGCATTTATCCACGCCGGCATCAGGCACTGGCGATGCGGCTTATCGAATCTGACGGCGCTATAGTGTCTGAGTTTCCGCTTTCCGCACAGCCCAGGCCGGCAAACTTTCCGCGTCGTAATCGGATTATCAGCGGGCTTAGCAAAGGCGTGCTGGTGGTTGAAGCGGCGCGCCGAAGCGGTTCGCTGGTCACGGCGCGATGCGCGCTCGAACAGGGGAGAGAAGTCTTCGCCTTGCCTGGTCCGATAGGTAATCCCGGATGCGAGGGGCCCCACTGGCTTATTAAGCAAGGGGCAACGCCGGTAACAGAAGTAGGAGATATTCTTGAAAATTTGCAATATGGGTTGCAATGGCTGCAGGAAGATCCCGAAAAGCGACAATATTCATCAGATCAGGGAAAGGTGGCATTGCCATTTCCCAAGCTCCTGGCTAACGTAGGAGATGAGGTAACACCTGTTGACGTTGTCGCTGAACGTGCCGGCCAACCTGTGCCAGTAACGGTAGCACAGCTACTCGAACTGGAGTTAGCAGGGTGGATCGCAGCTGTACCCGGCGGCTATGTCCGATTAAGGAGGGCATGCCATGTTCGACGTACTGATGTATTTGTTTGAGACTTACATCCATAACGAAGCAGAAATGCGAGTGGATCAGGACAAATTGACACAGGATCTTACCGATGCGGGGTTTGAGCGGGAAGATATCTATAATGCGTTGATGTGGCTGGAAAAACTGGCTGATTATCAGGAAGGCCTCGCCGAACCGATGCAGCTTGCTTCTGACCCATTGTCAGTACGCATTTATACAGCGGAAGAGTGTGAAAGGCTGGACGCCAGCTGCCGGGGGTTCATCTTATTCCTTGAGCAGATTCAGGTGCTGAACCTCGAAACGAGAGAAATGGTGATAGAGCGCGTCATGGCGCTGGATACAGCAGAATTTGAACTGGAAGATCTCAAGTGGGTGATCCTGATGGTTCTGTTTAATATCCCGGGCTGTGAAAACGCCTATCAGCAAATGGAAGAATTACTCTTTGAAGTGAATGAAGGTATGCTGCACTAATTCAATGTGCAGCACCAAGAGTTGTTATGGCCAAATCAGCACTATTCACGGTGCATAAAAACGAGCCCTGCCCGCAGTGCGGGGCTGAACTTGTTATTCGGTCCGGGAAACACGGCCCGTTTCTCGGTTGTTCACACTATCCGGAATGTGATTATGTGCGTCCCCTGAAAAGCCAGGCGGATGGACATATCGTTAAAATTCTGGAGGGTCAGTATTGCCCGCTCTGCGGTGGTGAATTAGCCCTGCGGCAGGGGCGTTTCGGCATGTTTATTGGATGTAGCCGCTACCCGGAATGTGAGCATACGGAACAAATCGATAAGCCTGATGAAACGGCAATTGCGTGCCCACAGTGTCAGCGCGGTCAATTGGTACAGCGCCGCTCCCGTTATGGTAAGACTTTCCATTCGTGCGATCGCTACCCTGAATGCCAGTTCGTTATCAATTTTAAACCGGTAGCGGGAACCTGCCCTCATTGCAATTATCCGCTACTTATAGAGAAGAAAACCGCGCAAGGCATGAAACGCTTCTGCGCCAGTAAACAATGTGGAAAGCCGGTTACGGCGGATCAAAATAGTGAATAATAACCTGCCATCAGGCTCCATTGCGCATGCAGTGGACGTACTGAAAAATGAAGAAGTCATCGCCTATCCAACTGAAGCTGTTTTTGGGGTCGGTTGCGATCCTGACAGCGAGACGGCCGTGAGCCGCCTGCTTGCCTTAAAACAAAGACCCGTCGAGAAAGGGCTGATTTTGATCGCTGCGAATTACGAGCAGCTTAAGCCCTACATCGATGATTCTATGCTGACGCCGGCGCAGCGCGAGACGATCTTCTCCGCGTGGCCTGGACCGGTGACCTTCGTCTTCCCTGCGCAGCCGACAACGCCGCGCTGGTTAACCGGACGCTTTGATTCCCTCGCCGTTCGCGTCACTGACCATCCGCTGGTGGTTGAGCTTTGTCTGGCGTTTGGTAAACCGCTGGTCTCAACCAGCGCCAACCTGACCGGATTGCCACCTTGTCGGACAACCGAAGAAGTGCTGGCGCAGTTCGGGAATGACTTCCCTGTTGCTGTCGGTGAAACGGGAGGGCGTCTGAATCCGTCTGAAATTCGCGACGCTTTAACCGGCGAGCGTTTTCGCCAGGGGTAATCTCATGGAAACCTATGCTGTTTTTGGTAATCCGATTGCACACAGCAAATCACCGTTGATTCATCAGCAATTTGCGAAGCAGCTGCAGATAAATCATCCCTATGGTCGCGTACTGGCACCGGTGGATGCATTTATTCCAACGCTGGAGGCTTTTTTCGCCGCGGGCGGTAAAGGTGCGAATGTGACGGTCCCGTTTAAAGAAGAAGCCTTCGAACGTGCGGATGAGCTGACCGAGCGCGCTTCACTGGCTGGTGCAGTCAATACCCTAAAACGGCTTGAGGATGGTCGCCTTTTGGGGGATAACACCGACGGAATTGGTTTACTTAGCGATCTGGAACGACTTTCATTTATTAAGCCCGGGTTCCGGGTCCTGCTGATTGGTGCGGGCGGCGCATCGCGGGGAGTACTGTTGCCTCTGCTTTCACTGGACTGCGCGGTGACCATTACCAACAGAACCTTTTCCCGTGCAGAAGCGCTGGCGGCGTTGTTTGCGCATACCGGTAGCGTGAGCGCGGTAGCGCTTGACGATCTTGCCGATCGTGAGTTCGATCTTGTCATTAATGCCACGTCCAGCGGCATTAATGGCGAGATCCCGGCAATTCCCGCTTCTCTGGTCAGCGCGCATATGTACTTCTATGACATGTTTTATCAGAAAGGGAAGACGCCTTTCCTTAACTGGTGCGAACAACACGGCGCGAAACAGTTAGCCGATGGGCTGGGAATGCTGGTGGGTCAGGCCGCGCATGCGGTGCTGCTCTGGCATGGCGTGTTGCCTGCGGTCGAACCTGTCATTGAAAAGTTAAAGCAGGAACTTTCGGCGTGAACCAGGCTATTCATTTCCCGGACAGAGAGAGCTGGGATGAGAGTAAACAAGCGGTTTGTTTTCCGGTGCTGGTGCAGGGTATGCAACTTACCTGTGCCATTCATGGGGAAACGCTGCTGCGTCGTTTTGGCGGTTCAAACCCGATAGCGGTATTTTGCGAAAATCGCTGGGATCTGGAAGAGGAAGCCAGCGATTTAATCCGCGAACAGCAGGAAGACGATCAGGGCTGGGTTTGGTTGTCCTGATCCAGATACTCATTCTTCCACGTAACGTAGTTGTTCGCTGAGTATTTTAACCCTTCGATCTCTGCCTCCTTCAGGGGGCGGATCTGTTTTACCGGGCTTCCCAGATAGAGATAGCCGCTCTCCAGCCGTTTGTTCTGCGGGACCAGGCTACCGGCACCAATCATTACGTCATCTTCTACTATGACGCCATCCAGCAAAATCGACCCCATGCCAACAAGCACGCGATTTCCGATAGTGCAGCCGTGAAGCATCACTTTATGACCGACGGTAACCTCTTCTCCAATGATGAGGGGATTGCCCTCCGGGTTATAGGAGGATTTGTGCGTGACATGCAGAACGCAACCGTCCTGAATGTTGGTACGTGCACCAATCGACACATAGTTAACATCACCCCTGATGGCGACGAGCGGCCAGATGCTGACATCCTCGGCTATTCGGACATCACCAATCACCACGCTGCTGGCATCGATCATCACGCGATCGCCTTTTTGGGGGAACAGATCTTTATAAGGACGCAATACTGCGGGCATATCTACCTCTAACAATGGGCGCTATACAGAAGACTTTGATCATATTAATGGATCGCGGCAAGGCAAAACACGTCAATATTTAAGCAGATCGGGCGGGATTTCAGCGAAAAGCGCGGAAAATCAGCAGTCGGAAAAAAAGATCTAAAAAATACTTGTGCTAAAAAATGGGATCCCTATAATGCGCCTCCATCGACACGGCGGATGTGAATCACTTCACAAA
>NZ_JUMS01000051.1:0-2295 GCF_001059415.1 Enterobacter sp. 940_PEND | reverse complement strand
GGCATTATCTGAACATAAAACACTATCAGTAAGTTGGAGTCATTACCCAAATACACGGTTTACTATTAATGAAAAACATAACGAAAAATGTTATTTCATTAAAAGCGGTGCGGTTTCGTTGTATCGGTATCCTGACGGAGTATTACTGGAAATTTTTGATGCGCCGACACTAAGAGGTTACATACCACTCATTAAAGACAGTGAAACAGAATATGTTATCAAGCTATTATTAGCATCCGAGGTTGCGATTGTTTCCAAAGAAGCATTGTTTAATTTATTATCGACTCAAAATTTATGGGAAGAGTTCGCACGTTATCAAATGGCGCTTATTTCATCTGTATCAGAAGTCATTTACAGACTATCGACGCCTAACAGTTATGAGTCAATCCGCCATCAGTTGATTGAATTGATGGCAAAGCCGAGTGAAATCAGGGAACTCATTACGGCTGAGAACTATATCCGCTGTAAAACCCGCATGTCCCGAAGCAGTATAATGCGGATATTATCGGATCTAAAACAGGTGGTTATATTACGATTGAAAGAGGGATTCTACGTGGAGTGCATAATCTCCCGCTAAAATACTAGGATAATCTTCACGGATTCAGAGGTGATAATTATTACAGACGTAACAGGAAGAACGTATAACAGGATGTTTATTTTGCGAAGAGTTTATATTATCTCTGATGATCAATTTTTTGCACTGGGTATTGCTAGCCTTTTTTATATGGTAAATGCAAACATCATTCGCCCGGAAGATATATTTAATAAAAAACAAGTCATTGAAGAAGGGATTTGCTATTTATACATAAAAAACAGAAAGTTGCATCAACAGTTGTGTTATTATTTCAGATGTATGCCGTGTAAGTTTATATTTTTTTTGCCAAACGCACATTGTGATATCGAAGCAAAGTTTAGGTATTATTTCTGGTCTGCCAAAATAGATCTTCACTCTTTGATGAAAAGAACAGCACAGGTCTCACTCTATTACAATTATAATGTTCATTTCACATTAACTTCTGCGGCTCAGAGAAGTATGGAATTAATTTCACAGGGTGTTGAAACATATGTCACCAGGATTAAGGCCAGCAATAAAGATGCTAAAGTAGTCCATAGACATTACCGGGCTGTCATCAAGTCTGTAGGAATTGAGAGCGTAAGCGTTCATAATTTATTTCTTACAGAATATATCGCTGTAAGTCATATGTTGATGGTCTGGCTTTCAAGTCGGACAGAACGTACTATATTTCGGAATCTGAAACAACAAAAGATTGTTAATGCTGGATTGATTCACTCAGTATAAGTTTCAGTAATTAATATTATCTATATAGAAGCATTAAGAAAGGAAAAATGTATCTAATCACAGGATTAATACACAAGGCAGGGGGGGCGCCTGTCGTATGGAAACATTATTCTTCCCATAAGCTTACACTGGAGCAGTGTGTAAAAATGCTATCCAGGCCAAAGGCGGCGGGTAAAAGCTATGGATATCCGGTTACGATTACTGATTATCACTGCAAAAAAATGGTGGGAAATGACCGGTAAAATACCCCTCATAAAAAATGAAGGCTGACACGAGAGGAGCATTGTCTGCTAGCTTGACGAGCGGAAGGATGAGTTATGGAAAAGCATCATCCTGATACTATATTACTTATGATAAAGAGTATGCCCAATTTTTGCGCATTAGCCATTACATTCTTCCGACAGCGCTGGCAAACCATCACACATCACCTGCAGCTCATTAAACATCCTTGCCACATGGAAACCATCGCACACCGAATGGTGGACCTGCACCGCGAGAGGCAACAACATTTTTCCATCCTGTTCGTAGTATTTGCCAAACGTGAACATTGGGGAAAAGAAGTTCTTCATATGCGCAATATTCATCGTAAAGTTCGTAAACGTTACCCACGGAATAGACGAGACGAAAAAGACGTTTTCACGGGACTCTTCCTTAGGCCAGTATGAAAGACTATTTCCATAGCGGGCCGTATCATCTGCATACGTGTTCTGGAAGTGATGAATATTGCCGTCGAAGTGGCTCCACAATGACGAAAAGGTTTCCGTTTCTGGGTGGAAGATGGTGTAGCTGGGATGAATTTCATTCCATATGACAAGCTCATCGTCCTTCATGGCCATCCGGAATTCAGGATGCTGGTTCATGATTTTAGACAGGAGGAAAATAATCGTCGGGTAAAACTTCCAGCCGACATTTTTGATATGTTTTCGCAGCGCGGTGATGTCGATCGGCTTTGTTGAATAAATCAGATTTCGGGTAAGTCTCCCCCGTAGCGGGTT
>NZ_JUMS01000050.1:0-527 GCF_001059415.1 Enterobacter sp. 940_PEND | reverse complement strand
CGGGCATTATCTGAACATAAAACACTATCAATAAGTTGGAGTCATTACCCCACTGTCGTACTAGCTCGCTTGCCGTCATCTTCCTCCAACCCACCTTCTTCAGCCTGTCTAAGTAATTTTTCCATCACTGGGCTAACGACCTAAAAAAGCACCACATACAAACCCTAGGTTTACACCAATAACAAATCCAAAATTGATATAAACATAAATCAGTGATTTAAGCCAATTCACCAAGACGCACTACGTTCCACCAAGGCATGGAGCCCACGAAGTAGCTGCCGACGGCATAAGAATATGGGACATTACAGTAAGGCGTTCGGGCATTCGCCGCAGACGCCCCTATCAGTTGCGTCATACATATGCGTGCTGGATGTTGTCGGCGGGTGCTAATCCTGCTTTTATAGCGAATCAGATGGGACATGAGAATGCAGAGATGGTCTTCCATGCATACTCTGCGTGGATAAATGCTCTCGATAACGATCAGGTATCATTTTTGAATCAGCGCTTTGGCGGATATGCAAATGCCC
>NZ_JUMS01000049.1:0-9443 GCF_001059415.1 Enterobacter sp. 940_PEND | reverse complement strand
ACCCCCTGCGTGACAGGCAGGTATTCTAACCGACTGAACTACCGCTCCACTGTTCCCGTTTGGGGAACGAGGCGCATATTACGGTGCGCCTCCGATCTCGTCAACGCTTTTTCTCACGTTTTGAATCGTTTGCTGCAAAAATCGCCCAAACGATGATTTTACAGGCATTCAGGCGTTTTTTCAGGCGCGCCACATACAGCTGCCGCCCTTCTTCTGTACCAGATCAAGCCGGGATTCGTGGTTAAGAAGCTCTTCATCACTGGCTAAAACAACCCGCAAGCGACTGGCCTGACGAACAACACGCTGAATGCCCGCTTCGCCTTGCGTCTGCTGGGATTCATTTTCCATACTGAACTTCATTGACGTCTGCCCGCCGGTCATCGTCAGATAGACATCGGCCAGGATCTGGGCATCGAGCAACGCCCCGTGGAGCGTTCGCTTGGTGTTGTCTATCTCGTAGCGCGAGCAGAGTGCATCCAGGCTGTTACGCTTGCCGGGGAACATCTTCCTTGCCAGCGCCAGGCTGTCCGTCACCTTACAGAAGGTGTTCGTCTTCGGAATATCACGATTAAGCTTGCTGAATTCATAATCCATAAAGCCGATATCGAACGATGCGTTATGGATGACAAGCTCGGCGCCCTTGATATATTCCAGGAACTCGTCAGCGACATCCGCAAAAGTCGGCTTATCCAGCAAGAACTCATCGGCAATACCGTGAACGCCGAACGCTTCAGGATCCACCAGCCGATCGGGTTTGAGGTAGACGTGGAAGTTGTTACCCGTAAGACGACGGTTCACCACTTCAACGGCGCCGATCTCGATGATCTTATGCCCTTCGTAGTGCGCGCCGATCTGGTTCATACCGGTGGTTTCGGTATCGAGGACAATCTGGCGAGTAATTGCAGTGCTCATAGCGGTCATTTATGTCAGACTTATCGTTTAACTGAACGTTTCGAATACAGGAAGTCTACCAGAGATGCGTAAACAGGTAGAAATTTTCACCGATGGATCTTGTCTCGGTAACCCAGGGCCCGGCGGCTACGGCGCGATTATGCGCTATCGCCAGCACGAAAAAACCTTTAGCGAAGGCTATTTTCTGACCACCAACAACCGGATGGAGTTGATGGCGGCCATCGTGGCGCTGGAGGCGTTAAAAGAACATTGTGACGTGGTGTTAAGCACCGACAGTCAGTACGTGCGTCAGGGGATCACCCAGTGGATCCATAACTGGAAAAAACGCGGCTGGAAAACCGCCGATAAGAAGCCGGTCAAGAACGTCGATCTCTGGAAACGTCTTGATGCTGCGCTGGGCCAGCACCAGATTAAGTGGGAGTGGGTTAAAGGCCACGCTGGCCACCCGGAAAACGAACGCTGCGACGAACTGGCGCGTGCTGCGGCATCCAATCCCGCACATGAAGATGCGGGCTATCAGCCCGACGCCTAATCGGTTTTTTTGTACTGCCGCGTGGCGCCGACGGTCTGGCGAATGGGCGTTTTCGACTTGCTCTGCTTCATGGGGTTAAGCGTAAGGGGAATGGTTCGCTTACGCGCAACGATAAACTGCAAACAGCCCAATGCGGGGAGATGGGTACTCAGTACCACGCCCCCCTGCCGCGCCCAGGGCAGCACCTGAAAACCACCGTAGCAAAGCACCTCAAAGTTCAGCAGCGAAAGCCAGTCGAGCTGGCGCATCATGGTGAACATCCGGCTGTTGTAAGGTGGAGTCCGGCGTAGCACCGGTACTAGCTTACGCAGGCCCATCAGGCTTAGCGGATTGAATCCGCTAAGTACCAGCCAGCCGTCATCAATCAACACGCGATCGGCTTCGCGAAGCAGACGATGCGGATCGCTGCACCAGGGTAGCGTATGTGCGAGCAAACACGCATCGACGGATTTTTCCGCAAACGGCAGATGCAGCGGGTCTGCCTTCACCTGAACCGGCGATCCGCCGAGAGAGACGTTAACCTGATGCGAGATAGCGCAGCTTTCGGTATTGATTTCCGCGCTGAGATTGCCAATCTTAAGCAGGTGAAAGCCATACATTTTCGCGAGCCAGGGCTTCAGCTGCTGTTCTAACGCTTCGCGATAGTATTCACCCCAGGGCAATTCCGCCCAACGTTCCGGTGCTGCGACAGTCTGAGGTATCCTTGCCGGTTTCATCAAAACACCCGCCACGCTCTAAGAGGTAATGTATGAATCTTATCAGTATTCCAGCGTTTCAGGACAATTACATCTGGGTTTTGGTTGACGACGATCGCCGATGCGTCATTGTCGATCCCGGAGAATCCGCCCCTGTTCTGCACGCCATAAAAGAGAACGGCTGGAAGCCAGAAGCCGTTTTGTTGACGCATCATCATAACGATCACGCTGGCGGCGTGCCTGAACTGCGCGCCAATTTTCCGCATCTTGTGGTTTACGGACCGGCAGAAGCACAAGATAAGGGAATCACGCATGTAGTCGAAGAAGGCGAAAATATCCTCATACGCGAGTGGGAGTTTTCCGTATTTGCTACACCGGGTCACACTTTGGGACATCTGTGTTTCTACAGTAAGCCTTATCTTTTTTGCGGCGATACGCTGTTCTCCGGAGGCTGCGGAAGACTGTTTGAAGGTACGCCAGCTCAAATGTATCAGTCTTTACAGAAGATTAACGCGCTACCCGATGAGACGCTCATTTGTTGCGCCCATGAGTATACATTAGGAAATATGAAGTTTGCCGTGAGCCTCTTACCCGAGGATCGAGCGATTCAGGATTATTATCACAAAGTGAAGGAGTTACGTGCAAAAAACCAAAAAACACTCCCCGTAATTCTGAAAAACGAGCGCCAAATTAATTTATTTTTACGAACAGATGATATTGATTTAATTAATAAAATTAACCAAGAAACAAATTTGCAACAACCAGAACAACGATTTGCATGGTTAAGGTCAAAGAAAGATAACTTCAGATAATTGCGGGTTGCCTTTTCAAAATTTCGCCGTTATCATCGCTCGTCTTTTAAGCAACTATTGACACACACATGAAGGCAAAAGCGATATTACTCGCCTCTGTCCTGCTTGTAGGTTGCCAGTCGCAAAACGGCAGCAACGTACAACAGCACGCACAGAGCCTTTCTGCGGCTGGTCAAGGGGAAGCAGGGAAGTTTGCAAGTTCGGCGCGATGGATGGACGATGGAACATCTTACGCGCAGGATCAAGACTTGTGGACCTCTATTGGCGACGAGCTAAAGATGGGAATTCCGGAAAATCCCCGGATTCGCGAACAGAAACAGAAGTATTTAAGTAATAAGAGCTATCTCCACGATGTAACGTTACGGGCAGAGCCGTATATGTACTGGATAGCCGGGCAAGTTAAGAAACGTAACATGCCTATGGAGCTGGTACTCCTACCCATAGTGGAGAGCGCTTTTGACCCACACGCGACGTCTGGCGCCAATGCCGCAGGCATTTGGCAGATCATTCCGAGCACCGGGCGAAACTATGGTCTGAAACAGACCCGCAACTATGATGCGCGTCGCGATGTTGTCGCTTCAACGACAGCCGCTCTCGACATGATGCAACGTCTGAACAAGATGTTTGACGGCGACTGGCTGTTGACGGTCGCAGCGTATAATAGTGGCGAAGGTCGTGTACTGAAGGCAATGAAAGCGAATAAAGCACGGGGTAAATCCACCGATTTTTGGTCGCTCTCACTGCCACAGGAAACGAAGATTTACGTACCGAAGATGCTGGCCTTGAGCGATATTCTCAAGAACAGCAAGCGTTACGGTGTACAACTGCCAACACCAGACGAAAGTCGTGCACTGGCGCGTGTTCGCCTCAGCAATCCGGTTGATATTCAACAAGTTGCTGATATGACGGGTATGTCGGTAAGTAAATTGAAAACCTTTAATGCAGGCGTTAAAGGCTCGACGCTGGGGGCAAGCGGCCCGCAGTATGTGATGGTTCCGCAGAAACATGCGGCGCAGTTACGTGAGTCTTTAGCATCGGGTGAAATTGCCGCCGTTCAGTCAACGCTGATCGCCGATGCTTCATCCGTTAGCAGCCGCAGCTATAAGGTTCGTTCAGGTGATACGCTTTCGGGCATTGCGTCACGTCTTGGCGTGAATGCGAAGGATCTGCAGCAGTGGAATAATCTGCGCAGCTCCGGCCTGAAAGTGGGTCAGACTCTGACGGTAGGTGCAGGTAGCAGCGCACAGCGTCTCGCCAGCAACAGCGACAGCATTACCTATCGCGTGCGCAAGGGCGATTCACTGTCCAGTATCGCAAAACGACACGGCGTGAACATCAAGGATGTGATGCGCTGGAACAATGATACTGACAACCTGAAACCAGGCGACCAGTTGACGCTGTTTGTGAAGAACAGCGCGACGCCAGACTCCTGATAACACGATCGAAAGATAAAAAGGCACCGATTCCCCTCGGTGCCTTTTTTGTTTATCCCGCTTTTTGCGCTTCGGCCATGATGGTATCGCTGGTAAACGATCCATCTTCCTGCAGTTCAAAGTACGCTTTTACCTCCGCGGACGCACTCTCCTGATAGAGCCTGATCGCCTGGCTTAATACTTCCGGGGTGCGCATACGCGCGATCCAGGAGCTGAACTCCAGCGGTAAGCGATCGGTAATCAACGCGCGCGCGATCAGCCCCGCTTCAGTGATAAGCGACAACCACTCTCCGCTGGCATAGTTTTGCACGTGTGAGGTATCGCGCAGCGCTTCGACCGTCTGCAGCCAGATATTGCGCACCGGATGTCCAGGGGACATCACATCCATAATAATGAAGATGCCACCCGGCTTCAGAACACGTTTGACCTCGCGCAATGCCTGGCCGACATCGTGCCAGTGGTGCGCGGAGTAACGGCTGATAACCACCTCAAACGACTCATCATCGAACGGTAAGGATTCGGCATAGCCCTGTTGCGTATCGATGTTGTCCAGTCCCTTCGCTTTCGCCGCACCGGCAACAACGTCCAGCATCTGGCTGGATAAGTCAAACGCGGTAACGTGAGCGACCTGCTGCGCAGCCGTAAAGCTGGCATGCCCTGCCCCGCAGCCTAAATCCAGCACGTGCGCCTGCGGGAACGCCGCCAGACGTTCACCGAGACGCACCAGATCGCGGCCAGAAGCATGCACGGCGCTGCTCAGATAGGCACTTGCCTGAGAACCAAACTGTTTTTCTACATTGTCATGATGGGAGCGTGTTGTTGTCATCGTACTGTCCTTTGTGAGTGAAAAATAAAGGGCAGCACCCGCGCAGGCCTGCCCCACGGCAGACCTGACACACCATTATTTATCAGGTTTGCCGGGACTGAATTCGACTAGTAGAGGGTTATGATCCGAGGCGCGCGTCACCAGAACCGAGGCATCGTGCACGCTCAAACCACGATAGAAGACAAAATCGAGAGGACGACCAAAGGCTTTTTTGCGCTGGTCATCGCTAAAACGAACTTCACGCAGCGACATTTCGCGCGCAAAGCGATACAGCGCATTCATGCGCGGACGGCTCCAGGCATTGAAATCGCCGGCCATAATGATGGGCCCGCTGTGATGGGCAATCTGATCGCCGATCGGAAGTAACTGCTTACTGTAAACATCCACGCCCAGACTGAAATTTACCGCATGGATATTCACGACCATCAGCATTCGGGTATCCGGCAGCGGATAGACCGTCACCAGCGCCGATTTTGCCAGACGCAGGATAGGTTCACGTTCGCGCAGTGGACAGCAATAGACCGGATGTGCTGCTGAAAGCGTCATCACACCTGAGGGGTGTTGCGGCAGGACAAACGCAGGCACCTGGTCGGCGGCAAGATAGTTCGTGGTGGCAAAGCGTACAAGCTCAGGAGTAGTTTGCGCCTCCTGAAGCAGAACCAGGTGGGCATCTTTTCCAAAGTTCTTGAGTACCGATAACCACTCGGCACGCTGCTGCTTAAAGATATTCCACACCAGTACACGGATTTTCTCATCGCTGCTTAACGGCGTGCCGGCGGGTAATGCCTGGCTTATGCTCGCAAATGACCCCGGAGGCAAGATCCTCTCCGCGGGCATTCCGGCAACATAACGCATGGCATAGGTATTTTTTCGCACTTTTGGAAACAGCCTCTGTAACATGAACCAGCCCGGAAAACGGACTGGTTCTAATGTTATAGGGACTTTAGGTCATACTTTCAACGCAATTTCTGAGAAACCGCTTTCCAGTTTTGTAAGCAAGCACTTACTGATGTTAACCCAACGCGACCCTGGCTGGCTTATCGAGACGTCCACTCAGGCCAATCAGCAGGAAGGCCACCAGGACAATCACCGCGCCAATCCACGGAGTCTGGGTTAACCCAACATGCGCTACGGTTTGTCCGCCAATGATGGAGCCCAGCGCAATGCCAATATTAAATGCGGCAATGTTCAGACCCGATGCCACATCCACCGCATTTGGCGTATAGAGCTCGGCTTTCTGGACCACGTAAACCTGAAGCCCGGGCACATTACCAAAGGCAAAGATCCCCATGACCAGCACCGTGACCAGCGCGGCGTAGTGTAGCGAAGCCGTGAACTGGAAAATCATCAGCAGAACAACCAGGGCGGCGAAGATGAATTTCAGCGCCGGTACCGCACCATGCTTATCCGCAAGCTTGCCGCCCCAGATATTGCCAATGGCAACGGAAATACCGTATCCCAGCAAAATCCAGCTCACGGCATTGGGTGAGAAGCCCGCCAGGTCCTGCATCATCGGCGCCAGGAAGGTAAAGGCGGTGAATACGCCACCATAGCCCAGCGCAGTTACCGCGTAAATAATCAGCAAACGCGGATGCGTGAGCACCTTCAGCTGATCGCGCAGGCTGGCGCTTGCCCGACCTGGAATATTCGACGGTACCAGCAGCAGGCTGGTCACCAGAGCGATGACGCCCAGCAAGGAGACGGCCAGAAACGTTTCACGCCAGCCGAAGTGTTGTCCGATAAACGTTCCCAGCGGTACGCCCGTAACGAGTGCGACGGTCAACCCACCAAACATGATCGCAATAGCTGAAGCCGCTTTCTCTTTGGGCACCAGGCTTGTTGCTATGGTGGAACCAATCGAGAAGAACACGCCGTGTGCAAGGCCGGTCAACAGACGGGCAATCACCAGCGTGGTGTAGTCCGGCGCCTGCCAGGCCAGAACGTTGCCGGCGGTGAACAGCACCATCAGCGCGACTAGCAGCTGCTTACGCGGAAAACGTCCGGTCAGGGCCGTCAGCACTGGCGCACCGACGGCGACGCCCAGGGCGTAGATTGATACCAGCAACCCCGCAGAGGGCAACGAGATCGCAAGCTGGTTAGCAATAGTGGGAACCAGGCCCACGATAACAAATTCGGTCGTGCCAATTGCAAAGGCACTGATCGTCAGGGCAAGTAGCGCCAGTGGCATAAAATACTCCGTATCATCAGGATTAAGATGACAGGCAGTATGCGCCAGTGCTTAAATAACAAAAATGGTCAAAATCTCAATAGAATTTTGCAGGTGGTGCAAAAATGAAAGCAACATCGGAAGAGCTGACAATCTTTGTCGCCGTCGTTGAAAGCGGCAGCTTTAGCCGCGCGGCCGAACAGCTGGGACAGGCTAATTCGGCCATCAGCCGTTCGGTAAAAAAACTGGAGATGAAGCTTGGAGTGAGTCTGCTCAACCGAACGACGCGGCAGCTGAGCCTGACGGAAGAAGGAGAGCGTTACTTCCGCCGCGTGCAGTCGGTATTGCAGGAGATGGCTGCAGCGGAGACGGAGATTATGGAGACCCGCAGCACGCCGCGTGGATTGCTGCGCATTGATGCGGCCACGCCGGTGGTGCTTCACTTTCTGATGCCGCTGATCAAGCCTTTCCGCGAACGCTATCCGGAGATGACGCTTTCTCTGGTCTCCTCAGAGACGTTTATCAACCTCATCGAGCGTAAAGTAGATGTGGCGATCCGGGCGGGAACACTGACAGATTCAAGCTTGCGTGCCCGCCCTTTGTTTGCCAGCTACCGCAAAATTATCGCATCACCAGAGTATATTGCCGAACATGGTAAACCAGAGGCGGTTGAAGAACTGAAGCAGCACCTGTGCCTGGGCTTTACGGAACCTGTGTCGCTGAACACCTGGCCTGTTGCCTGTCACGATGGTCAACTTTATGAAATTACCTGCGGATTATCGTCTAACAGCGGAGAGACGCTGAAACAGCTTTGCCTGGAAGGGAACGGGATCGCCTGTTTATCAGACTATATGATTGATAAGGAGATAGCGCGGGGTGAACTGGTGGAGCTGATGGCCGACAAACGTCTGCCGGTCGAAATGCCCTTTAGCGCAGTGTATTACAGTGACAGAGCGGTAAGCACGCGCATTCGCGCCTTTATTGACTTCCTGAGTGAACATATAAAAACAGCTCCAGGAGGAGCTGTGTGAGGGTTCAGGTTACAGAGGGTGGGTCAAACTTAATCCCAGTCAGGAGCTAAACCTTCCGGGCTTACCAGGCGATCGTTGCACTCCAGTGCTGCGATCGCTTTTTTATCGTCAGCATCCAGATGAAGATTCGCTGCTAACAGGTTGCTGGCCAGGTTTTCACGCTTAGTTGATGATGGGATCACGGCATAACCTTCACCCATTGCCCATGCCAGAATCACCTGCGCAGCAGTGGCGTTATGTTTCTCTGCGATACGTCTAATCACTTCATCTTTCAGCGCTTTACCGTAGGCCAGCGTCATGTATGAAGTGATGTGGATCCCGTGCTGTTTTGCCCAGTCCACGACTTTGAGGTTTTGCAGGTATGGAGACAGCTCAATCTGGTTGGTCGCAATATTTTCTGCGCCAACAGCGGCAATGGCTTTTTCCATCAGCGGAATCGTGAAGTTGGAGATCCCTATTTCGCGGGTTAGGCCCTGCTTTTTCGCTTCCAGCAGCGCCTGCATGAACTCTTCTACTGAGACGGCATCATTCGGTGATGGCCAGTGGATCAGCGTCAGATCTACGTAGTCAGTACGCAGTTTTTTCAGGCTCTCTTTCAGGCTAGGGATCAGCTTATCTTTGCTGAGATTCTCAATCCAGATTTTCGTGGTGATATACAGTTCATTACGCGGCACACCACTCTCTTCGAGAGCTTGTCCAACGGCAGCTTCATTTTCATAGATCTGTGCCGTATCAACTGCACGATAACCCAGTTCGAGTGCGGTTTTAACCGATGCGATAACAACGTCGTCTTTCAGGCGGAAAGTGCCCAGACCAAATGCAGGGAGAGTCATACTATTCCTCAATCATTATGTTCGTAAACTGAGGAAGATTATCGCTGGCGTTGTTATAGAGAAAAAGAGCGCAAAACGCAGAGGATTTTTGCTAATTTCGCAATAATTAAACGTCAGATAAAAAAAAAGCCCTGAGCGTGAGCTCAGGGCTTTTAATAAGTGGCGGAACGGACGGGACTCGAACCCGCGACCCCCTGCGTGA
>NZ_JUMS01000048.1:0-30733 GCF_001059415.1 Enterobacter sp. 940_PEND | reverse complement strand
TCAAAAACACCATCATACACTAAATCAGTAAGTTGGCACCATTACCCGAATTACCAGCGTCTGCTCTTGGCACGGAGCGGACCTATTTACTGAGCCGAAGGTCCGCTCAGACTAACTCATTAAAGCCTGGTTGTTTTATCGCATCATCAGCCGTGTTCTGAAGCATTAGCTATGTATCTTCAGGGATGCTGATTTTCCCTCTGCACCAGATAAACCAGAATACAGTTTGATGTCGGTCAAAAAAGACAGCTTTAAGTGCATGAAATGAATAATGTTTCTTGAATGCTGGCAAAGCACTGGGATCGTAGTGTTGATTATTAGACGATCGGTCAATATTATTTATTGACGACTTAATGACTGAACGGTAAACGCCCGGACAAACGAGGTGAACGTGTTTAAATCTTTATTAATCAACAAAACAGATGGACGCTATAGTGCGCAACTTGCTGAAATCGCTGAAAGTGAACTACCGCAGGGGGATGTGGAGGTCAATGTTGACTATTCATCCATCAACTACAAAGACGCACTGGCCATTACGGGCCGGGGCCCAATCGTCCGACGCTTTCCCATGGTGCCCGGCATTGATTTTACCGGTACAGTGTCCGCCAGTTCACATCCCGAATATCAGGCCGGAGATAAGGTTCTCCTGACCGGCTGGGGTGTTGGGGAAAAACACTGGGGCGGACTATCCGAAAAAGCACGGGTAAATGGAGACTGGCTGACGCCGCTCCCGGCTGGCGCTAACGGCAAACACGTAATGGCAATCGGAACAGCTGGGTTTACCGCGATGCTGTGCGTAGACGCACTTCTGAATCATGGTATTAAGCCTGAAGATGGTCCGGTACTTGTTACCGGTGCCAGCGGCGGCGTCGGGAGCATTGCGGCCATGATCCTTGCATCAATGGGGTACCGCGTTACGGCGTCTACTGGACGCCCGGAAGAGGCTGCCTGGCTCTATAAAACGGTCGGTGTGGACGAGATTATTAACCGTTCCGAGCTCTCCTGTCCCGGAAAACCGTTACAGAAAGAACGCTGGGCTGCCGCCATTGATACAGTCGGTAGCCATACGCTCTGCAATGTATGCGCCGGGGTGCGTTATGGCAGTATTGTTGCAGCCTGCGGCATGGCACAGGGGATGGAACTAATGGGGAATGTGGCTCCGTTTATCCTGCGTGGCGTCACGCTGAAAGGGATTGACAGTGTCATGTTCGCGAAGGAAAAAAGAGCGGCGATCTGGCAGCAGGCGGTACAGTATTTACCGGAGTCCAGACTGGATAGCCTGACCACCGTTTATCCGCTGAGTGATGCCATCAATGTGGCCGAAAAACTTCTGAGTGGCGGAATTCGTGGCCGGGCAGTAATTCAGTGTAGCTAATGAAGTGGAAGCCAGGCTCAGCCTGGGTTTGATAATTATTATCAGGGGCTGCGGCCCCTTTTTTACTTTTCAACAGCCGTGTCCTTAGAGGGCTGATAGCGTACTGACTTTTTGAAATAGCTCCAGAAGTCGTACACAGGCTGGGTTGAGCAATAAAGTTTGGCACGCATTACGGCACCCTCCCAACTGCTCCAGAAAATGGCCGCCAGTTGCGTATTATTCATATCGGAACGGATTTCGCCCGAAGATAACGCGTCGGACAGACAGCACGCCACAAGCGCCTGCCAGCGCTCAAGTATTTCGTGGAGCTGTTTGATAAAGGACAGTGGAAGACCCGGACTCTCCTGCATCATATTGCCAACCAGACAGCCCCGGGTGAAATTGTACTTTTTAATGCCGTCGCAGGCATCGTCGATGAAATTTTCCAGACGCATCATTGGTGTGAAGGATGATTCATACAGATGTTTTTGGAGTTTATGCACAAAGAAACTGTCATAGGCGCTCAGAACAGTCTGGGCATACTCTTCTTTGCTCTTGAAATAGTAATAAAATGAGCCTTTAGGAACACTGGCATTTTTGACAATGGCATCGACTCCCGTTGAAAGAAAACCATTCTGCGTGAGCAGTTCAAGCCCGCTTCGGATCAGGTCATTACGGGTATCTGTATAGGTACTCTCTGTTTTTCGTGGCCTGCCTCGCCCACGAATTTCGCCAGTCATGACTTTGCTCCTGCATTTTATTAACGGAAAAGAATAAGTGATTTTGCGCGGAGGCTTCAATCAGTTTATCCCCGGCGGTGACGAGGTGGCCACCTATGCCGACTGGACAGGGGACTGACTATTGCCATAACGCCATCGCAGGTTGCTTCAGTAAACCTGCTAATCCCGTACAATGGCGAATTCGCTATATCCGCTTCTCGCACTTAGCTGCCATAAATCGGCCAGGCAATCACAGGTCATTTCTGTCTCGCAAAGAAGGTGCCGTTTCTGCTTTGCGTTGACACCCCTAAATATTAGAATTAAAAGGAGAGAGTTACTGGAAAAAGGCAGCGGAGGCAGTGACAATCGTGGCTTGAAGCCACTACTCGATGGATGCGGACATGTAGTTGGCGTCATTCGACAAAACTAGCAAACTTCTAATAGTCACCATTTCTCCCGTCTGGCGGGAGTGCTGTCAAATGCCCCCCTCATCTCTGTGTGGGAAATGAAGGGTGAAGGGGAAATAGATGACAGCGTTATTTCTACGCCCAGAATACTGAATACCTTGTACAGACGATCAATACTGGCGCTAGCAGGGTTTGCTTCCAGGCGGGCATAGGTTTGCTGCGTTACGGCAAGCCTCTCAGACACATCTTTTTGCGTGAAGCCCTTGATTTTGCGAAACCCGATTAGCACAGGTCTGAGCTGGTTCAGCGTTTTTATCGGGAACTGATTATTCATAAGTGACCTGCCTCGCAGACTGAGTAGGGAGTACCGCCCTGTAATACAGCAGGTAAGGTGTATTTTGTGTTATACAGACTATAGGCTGTAAAACCTTTATTGAAAAGATGCTGATGTTCCAGGGGCATGCCGAGCATGGACGATTTTCTGCGGGGCGGTATTTCGCTACGGGGGAGATTGCGTTCGGGCAATGTACCGGTGTAAAAAACGTCAATTTTTCAAAACCGCTGTTATCGGGATAAGCTGAAAACTCCGAAGGCAGACACAGCCACGAATAATGTCAGACTTAAACTCTGTAGCTGTCTTCTTTTGCCTGTAAATAACGTCTAGTTTGACTCTGATGAAGGCTGTACCAGGCAGAGAACATGTCACTCTCGGGGCCGGATGATAAAATGTGTTCAACTGGCTGGGCAGGGTAATAGCGAAGAACGTTCTCTGAAATTCGATTCAGCTCAGCGTAACGTGCGCTGTAGGTATGTATAATCCATTGCATCAATTTTGCATCCGTATTATTCGCAGATTACACACAAGAAGCTTAACAATGGCTGAAAGAGTGAGCAGGGATATGTAACAAAAACAAGGGCTTCAAGATGAACTGGATAAAACCGGAGCAGAGCAAGCCCTGTTCCGGTTTGTCAGGCTTTGGAATTTCTTCCAGGCCCCTGCAGCTAGTCACAACAAACACATTAATGTTTTCATTGCTTCAATTCAATATTATTGTGTGAAAGGGATTCCATCGAAATCGGCTTATGCATGCTTAAAACTAAACTGCCCCGGCTGCAGTCATTTGGTTGCTGTGGGCTCTGTACTGTGTCTAATAGTGAAAGAATCTTACGTTATAACGAAGGAAATTGCTGAATGACTCTACGATTGCAGACGGAATCACCCGCTGACCAGGATATGTTTAGAGGCAGCAGTCATGAAAAAGTTGCAGAGAATGTGGCTCAGATCATCAGGACACCTGATGTCAATATTATTGGTCTGGAAGGTGAGCTGGGTTCAGGTAAGTCAACAATATTGAAGTTCCTGCAGAAAAAGCTTAAAGATGATTTTACGTTCATTAACTTTGATGCAGAACGTTACCATCATGGCTCAACTAAAAAAGCGCTTATCGATGTCATCCACCACGGGGTCAGCCTACAATGTCCGGGCTCCCGGGATGTGTTGGATAAGTATAAAAATCTGGCTCTGGGTAACATCGTTGAATACGACAAGAGGGTCAGCAGCAGGCTAAGCTGGTTGACCGTCGTTTTTATTTTACTGTCATTGCTTTCCGTGCAGATGCTTCGTTATGTGCTAACAGACCTTAATCAATATTTTACTAACAAGGAGTCATTATTAGGGTGGCTTTTTTATGTTGAGGTGGCCGCGTTTCTTTCTCCTGCCATTATGGTCGCAGGACTGGCATGCCTGCAGAACATGGAATGGTACAGAAAGAAAGGGTATTCGAGTATTGGTGATTTGTTCAAACGCAACAGTACTGACAGGATTGAAGAGACTTGGCTAGTTAATAAGGAGGTCGGAGCTATTGAGCTGGCTGAAGCTCTGCAGGGATTTACCTCCAAAGAGGTCATTTCCCATGGAGATCGCTTCATCCTTATCATTGATAATCTGGACCGAATCAGTGCAGACAAAGTGAAAGAGCTCTGGAGTGATATGGAGCTTATTGCCGGAGCCACTCATGAACACTTCAGGATAGTGGTGCCCTATTCGGCAAGACAGGTTTCAGCCTCACTTTCTGTGGCGGGTTTCAGCGGGCGTGAGTTTATTGCAAAGCGGATTCCTGTAAGTTTTCAGGTTCCTCCTCTTATTTCGGCAGGATGGCAGGAAGCGTTAAGGCAGTACTGGAAAGAAACAGTAAATGAGGATGCAGGGATAGCGTGCCGGGAAGCAACGGTGTTGCTTGAGCGCTGGAAACCCTCTGAGTATCCTCGTATCACACCGCGATTAATGAAGAAGTTTGTTAATGATATTCATATTCTGAACCTTACCGTTCCTGCAACAGAAGATCATCGCCATATTCTTATTGCTCTCTACTTACTGGTGGTCAGATACGGGGAGCGAGATATTAAAGTATTACTTCGCGATCCCAAAGCTAGTCAGACCGAACCCGGTATTGCTCCGGATGATTTTGACGAGATGCTCTCGCTAACTTATCAACAAATATCCCGAATTTTTAATAACGATACAGAAAGATGGAGCGAATTTCTGATGAGCATCCACTATCAGTCCACGGTGGAGCTTGCCAGGAGCGAGTTGCTTGATACGCCTCTTAAAGACGCGATTGGTGCTATAAATATCCCACGGCTTGAAGAACTGACGGCCTTGTGGGGTTTCGCTGAAGCATGGCAGCGAGTGGCACCACATATTCAGATGCGAGACTGGCTGGTTTCTTATAGCCGGATGGATGAGAAGTGTCAGGCTCTCGCCGAACCGCAACTCAAAGTCGCAGTGCAAATGCTGAATCAGAGTTATGCTGTTTCACTCAGAGAAAAGAATGATGAAGGTTTCGTATTGAGTCTGCAGAAACTGATGGCTGACGGGCGGATAAGCCTAGAGCCTTTCGTCGAAAGGCAAATATCGTTTATTGTGAGTAAACTTGATGAAATTCAGGATTCAGAAAAATTGGAGGCTGAATCCACGCAGACGTTGCTGCAGGAAGCTGATTCATACTCTGTTCTGGCCGGTGAATCACTACTGAATAAAATGGAGAATTTTGTAGATGGCGTATTTTATGTGGAATACCTTGTCAATAATGAAGAGACCTTGTCAAACCTGAAAATTGGCACACTAGATATCGGAAATCACGGTCGGGAGGAGATGTTACGCTATGGAGCTGAGCAACCTCAGATAGACCTTTTTAATCCGGGAATTATCCGGCATATCAATATTGCATCGAAGGCGGTACAGAACGTAATTGGAAAGAATGATGGTACAGGTGGGGCTCAGGTTAGCTCTGCAATAATGACGCTTAAAAATCGTCAGGTTGTTGAGGACGTTATCCATTTCAGAAAAATTGTTCTGAGCCCGGACTGGAATAATAATGTTTTAAATCAATATTATCTTAATAATACGGCGACGAGGAATCTCTTCCCTGCGGAATTTGCTGCACAGGCTGTTGCTCACATGGTGCTCCATGGTAACTATGCCGGTATCGAGTCGTACAGTGAACATATTGGTGAGGAACGGTTTGACCTGGCTTTGGCTGCATATCTTCGTTATCTACGTACTGCCGAGAGTATCTTTATAGCACTTAAGGATAAAAATGTTCTGCCGTACATCAAAAATGCTGTTGGCAGGATTGTTGATTTAGGTCTTCTGGTGAATATACCTGTCCTGAGCTTTGTTAAAGGTCAGTATGACGTCATCAAAGAAGCTACAAATGCAACCTCTCTTTTAATATTTGTGCGAGAGCGTCAAAAAGCACTGTCAGAGAAAATAATTGAGTCTGATGTGAATGCTATGGGTCCAGTATTTCTCCATGACGTATATCAGTCAGGTGAGCAGTTTGATATTTTGAAGAAAAAGCTGAACGCCCTGGCATGTGGAGTATTTAGTTCTTCTGAAAGGCTTATTGAGTGTTTTACGGTTCTTCCTGTGAACATGCGCTTTATCCTTGAACAAATGCAACTTCAGGGGCAGCATATCCGGATGGAAGGTAGTGTGGGTATCTTTGCATCATGGTTCCGTGATGCAGAGCCAGACGTTGTCACAAATGCCGAGAACATTCATTTCCTGTGGTCTTGCCTCGACGATACCCAGAGAGAGACTGTACTTGATGAGTTGCACGATGTCTTACTTGAAAGACATATTCGTATTGACAGCCGTATTGCGATTATTACCCGTTTTCATAATGAGTTGTCGTTTATTGAACCTGAGAAGGCCGTTGAACGCAGGGCTATTGCGGCGCTGTTTAGCGCTTCTGTTGATAATGTATTATTGTCTCAATGGCTTGACCGTCAGACGTTTTCATTTTCATCATGGTCTCCGGAGGACGCCCGTACGGCAACGAGTTGTATAATGAATAACTCGGAGATTTTTCCTCTCATCTGCAGGAATTCACAGTATATTAAAAACAGAATGTTACCAGAGAAAGCGGACGTTACAGAAGATAGTGATACGTTTCCGGACTGAGTTCGTTCTTTAAATCCTATACCTGAAGACCACAGCGGTGGTCTTTGGGAGTTTTTTTATTGCCTGATATACATTAAGCATGTTATATCTTGCTAAGAAATAATCATTCAGGGATTAATCATAACTACTGAAGTTATGTTGTGTTCTTTTCTTTTAAAAATAAATTATTCAGATTTATTTTCTATTGATTTAATGAGGTAGGGAATGACAGAAAGTGCTTTGCTTTTGCGAGAGGCATTTAATGAATCGGTTAACTATATGACATGGTCTTTTTATTCACTGATAACTGCTTACGTTTCGATGGCTTTTTATGATAGAGTTGAGGTTAAGACCCGAATAAATAATTATCTGAATAAGTTACTTTTCGTGATTGCTATGTCCGTTTTTATCCCAAATATGTACTTTGTTTCAATGGTGTTCAGTCAGAAGTTAGGCACCGCAGCTGGCGTTGCGTCATTCATTATTGGGCTACTTTTCATGATGTTAAACTCGGCGCCTGTAATTACTGGTATCGTACAGCAGCGCAAAGATTGAGTTTTATGAGTATAGTCAGTTGGGTTTTCATCTGTTTTATCAGACTTAGAAAAATGAAATCTTTCAATTCATTGATTTTAAACGCAAAAAAATTTCTAAATGATCAGAATTATAGGGTGCTCGCTCTGCTCCATTACCGAGCACGAAGGCCGTATTATCCAGAGCCGCTCTGAAGATTCGATCATCAATGAGATCGAAGCGATTCGCGACTCGGTGCCGGGCTTTACCGGCGTGATTTCCGACCTTGGTGGCCCAACCGCGAACATGTACATGCTGCGCTGCAAGTCGCCGCGCGCGGAGCAAACCTGCCGTCGCCTCTCCTGCGTCTATCCGAGCATTTGCGAGCATATGGACACCAACCATGAGCCGACGATCAACCTCTACCGCCGCGCGCGCGACCTGAAGGGCATCAAGAAGATCCTGATCGCGTCCGGGGTACGTTACGACATCGCCGTGGAAGATCCGCGCTACATCAAAGAGCTGGCGACGCACCACGTCGGCGGCTATCTGAAGATTGCGCCGGAGCACACCGAGGAAGGCCCGCTGTCGAAAATGATGAAGCCGGGCATGGGCAGCTACGATCGCTTTAAAGAGCTGTTCGATACCTATTCGAAGCAGGCGGGTAAAGAGCAGTATCTGATCCCATACTTCATCTCCGCCCACCCGGGCACGCGCGATGAAGACATGGTGAACCTGGCGCTGTGGCTGAAGCAGCGTCGCTTCCGTCTGGATCAGGTGCAGAACTTCTATCCGTCACCGCTCGCCAACTCGACGACCATGTATTACACCGGCAAGAACCCGCTGAGTAAGATTGGCTACAAGAGTGAAGAGGTGGTGGTGCCGAAAGGGGATAAACAGCGTCGTCTGCATAAAGCGCTGCTGCGTTACCACGATCCGAAAAACTGGCCGCTGATCCGTCAGGCGCTGGAAGAGATGGGTAAAAAACACCTGATCGGCTCGCGCCGCGACTGTCTGGTACCGGCCCCGACGCTGGAGGAGATGCGCGAAGCGCGTCGCCAGAACCGCAATACGCGCCCGGCGCTGACCAAGCACACGCCGATTGTGCATCAGCGTTCGAACGGTAATTCGAGTGTGAAGAAGCCCGTGAAGCGCAAAGCGTAAATAAAAAACCCCGGCAAGCCGGGGTTTTTTATTTCGACACGTAGGCCGGATAAGGCGAAGCCGCCACCCGGCTTTTTTACGCGACTACCCGCCAAACTGATCAGGGTCCGGGCCTAAACGTTTACCCTTATCCAGCTTCGCAATCTCACCCAGCTCTTCTTTGTCCAGACGGAAATCCCAGACGTCGAAGTTTTCGGCGATGCGCGACGGCGTGACCGATTTCGGAATGACCACCAGGCCGTTGTCCAGATGCCAGCGAATGACGATTTGCGCCGGGGTTTTACCGTATTTATCCGCCAGCTCACGGATAATCTTTTGATCGAATACCCCTTCGCCGCCCTGCGCCAGCGGGCTCCAGGACTCGGTCTGGATTTTATGCGTAGCGTTCCAGGCGTGTAGCTGGCGCTGCTGCATCAGCGGGTGCAGCTCGATCTGGTTAATCACTGGCGCAACGCCAGTCTCGTCAATCAGCCGCTGCAGGTGATGAACCTGGAAATTACAGACGCCGATGCTTTTCACCAGCCCCTCTTTCTGCAGTTCAATCATCCCTTTCCAGGCGTCAACGTAGTGATCGATAGCCGGAACCGGCCAGTGCATCAGCCAGAGATCGACGAAATCGAGCTGGAGTTTCTCCAGGCTCTCCTCCAGCGCTTCGCGGGGCCGTTTTTGATCGTCGTTCCACAGTTTCGTGGTGATGAATAACTCATCGCGGGGGACGCCAGCGCTGGCCAGTGCCTTACCCACGCCGTCCTCGTTTTTATATGCGGCGGCGGTATCAATGGACCGATAGCCGACTTCCAGGGCTTTATGAATGGCGGAGACGACCTCGTCGTTACCGGCTTTCCATACACCTAGCCCCAGCTGGGGCATCACGTTGCCGTCCTGCAGCTTGATTACGGTTTGGTTTGCCATTTTTCCTCCTTCAGGTGCGCATCGCCGGAGGGTTCCTCCGGCGATGGGTTGTGCATTAAGTCTGGACGAAATGTCAAAAAACGAAAGTCGGGAGGGCAAAAACGCTTAGCGTGCCGCTTCGTAGATGCGACGGCTGACGTCCAGCGTAATGTCGCCGTGCTCGCCCAGGTGGGTCATGCCGTGTTCTTCGAGTTTCGCCAGCAGGGCAGGGATGGAGCTGCCGTCCAGACCGTAGCCAGAGAGACGCGTTGGCACGCCCAGACCTTCAAAGAAGCTGCGGGTCGCTTCGATGGCGGCATCAATACGCACATCGTCAGAACCCTCGGTGATGTTCCACACGCGTTCTGCGTACTGCAGCAGTTTGGCACGCTTGGTGTCCCGTTTTTCGTTCCACAGCGCAGGCAGCACAACGGCCAGCGTTTGCGCGTGGTCCAGACCGTGCATCGCCGTCAGCTCGTGGCCCAGCATGTGGGTTGCCCAGTCCTGCGGTACGCCAGCGCCGATCAGGCCGTTCAGCGCCTGCGTTGCCGCCCACATGACGTTGGCACGCACGTCATAGTTTTCCGGCTCTTTCAGCGCTTTCGGACCTTCTTCGACGAGCGTCAGAAGAATGCCTTCCGCGAAGCGATCCTGAATTTTGGCATCTACCGGATACGTGACGTACTGCTCAACGGTGTGAACAAAGGCATCGACCACGCCGTTCGCCACCTGACGCGCAGGCAGGGTGTAGGTGTAAACCGGATCCAGGATCGCGAACACAGGTTGAACGTGTTCGTTCATGAAGGCCTGTTTGTCGCCGGTGGTTTTGCGGGAGATCACCGCGCCCTTGTTGGATTCAGAGCCGGTGGCCGGCAGGGTCAGCACGGAGCCCATTGGGATGGCGCTTTTAATGTCGCTGCCGCGAGTTTCCAGAATGTGCCACGGATCGATGCCGTCAGCGTAGTGCGCTGCCGCCGCGATGAATTTGGTGCCGTCCAGCACGGAGCCGCCGCCGACGGCCAGCAGGAAGGTGATCTTCTCTTCGCGGGCGATTTTCACCGCGTTCATCAGCGTTTCGTAAGACGGATTTGGCTCGATGCCGCCGAACTCTCGCACGTCCAGACCGTTCAGGGCGCTGTAAACCTGATCCAGCACGCCGGTTTTTTTCACGCTGCCGCCACCGTAGGTGATCAGTACGCGGGCGTCAGCGGGGATCTGGGCGCGCAGATCGGCGATAGCGTCTTTACCAAACAGAATGCGGGTTGGGGTGTGAAGATTAAAGTTGTTCATTGCTCGTTCCCTTTAGTGGGTGAAAAACCGTGGTGGCGCAGAGGGCGACCTGATGCTGCACATTGTGTCTGTCCGGGGCTATCCTCTCAATGCACATTCCTGCCGATGTCTTGCCCATTTCTACAGAGCGCTGGAGAAAGCGCGGAAAACGACGCACACTGTCAACGTCGGAAACCGTACCCGGAGTAACGTAATATGAACCGTGAAGCGATCTGCCATCAGCTCACTGCGCAGATTAAAAGACTGATAGATAAAGAAAATGGTGTCAGCGATCTGCTTCCTGACATTCGCCTGCTTTATGGCACGCAGCCCGGGACGCGCACGCCGGTCATGTACCAGCCGGGCATCGTTTTTCTCTTCTCGGGCCATAAAATTGGCTATATCAACGAGCGCGTGTTCCGCTACGACACCAATGAATATCTGCTCCTGACGGTACCTTTACCCTTCGAATGTGAAACCTTCGCGACAGAGGCCGTTCCGCTGGCCGGTATTCGCGTCAACGTCGATATTCTTCAGCTGCAGGAGCTGCTGATGGAGATTGGCGAAGATGAGTTCTTCCAGCCGTCTATGGCGTCGAGCGGGATTAACTCGGCGACGCTGTCGGAAGAGATCCTCTGCGCCATTGAACGTCTGCTGGACGTGATGGAAAGGCCGCTGGACGCGCGTATTCTGGGCAAGCAGATCGTCCGCGAAATTCTCTACCATGTGCTGCTGGGCCCGGGCGGCGGGGCGTTACTGGCTCTGGTGAGCCGACAGACCCACTTCAGCCTGATAAGCCGCGTGCTCAAGCGTATCGAAAGCCAGTACACGGAGAACCTCAGCGTCGACCAGCTGGCGGCGGAAGCGAACATGAGCGTCTCGGCGTTTCATCATAACTTCAAGTCGGTGACCAGCACCTCGCCGCTGCAGTACCTTAAAACCTACCGGTTGCATAAGGCGCGGATGCTGATGATCCACGACGGCATGAAGGCCAGCGCGGCGGCAATGCGGGTGGGTTACGAAAGCGCGTCGCAGTTCAGTCGGGAGTTTAAGCGCTATTTCGGCGTCACGCCGGGAGAAGATGCATCACGCATCCGAACCATGCAGGGAGCTTAAGCTTTTTCCTCTCTCCCCTATGGGGAGAGGGTCAGGGTGAGGGGATCACGCGCTGCAGTACTTCTTCTTAATCACCACCGCGATGGTTCCCACCAGTCCTGCCACCAGCAGGAACATCGGCAGCACCATCAGGAAGGTCATCACCTGATCTTCATGGTGTTTCACAAAGGGGATCATATTCAGCGCATAGCCGAGCGTGGTGACTACACCCACCCACAGCAGAGCGCTCAGCCAGTTGAAGAACTGGAATCGGCGGTTTGACAGACCGGAAATGCCCGCCATCGTAGGCAGAAGCGTGCGAACAAACGCGAGGAAACGCCCCGCCAGCAGGGCCAGCAGGCCATGCCTGTCGAACATGCAGGTCGCACGCTGATGATATTTATGCGGTAACTGCGCCAGCCAGCCTTTTACGACGCGGGTATTCCCAAGCCAGCGGCCCTGCAGATAGCTCAGCCAGCAGCCCAGGCTGGCTGCAGAGGTGAGAATAACCATCGTTGGCGTGAAGTCCATGACGCCTTTCCCGATTAATGCCCCGGCAAGTAAAAGCAGGCTGTCACCGGGTAAAAACGAGGCTGGCAGTAATCCATTTTCCAGAAACAGTGTTGCGAACATCACGAGGTAAACGATACCGACGACGTGAGGATCCGCCAGCGCGGCAAAGTCGTGTTGCCAGAGCGCCGCGATAATATCTTGAATAACAGCCATGGACTTTCCTGTGGAACAGCAGATATAGCGCTATTGTACTCCCTTATTCGCCCGTCGGGTTTGATCCCGGGCGCAACTCATGCAGACTTTTCTCATTGCCGTGTCCACAAAAGCGTCCAGAAAGTACATTTTCAGCCAGCACTCTACACGATACGCTCGAACCCTGCTGCTAAATCGGCAATCAGATCGTCAACGTTTTCTAAACCGATATGCAGTCGAATCAGGGTACCGCTGAAGTCCACTTCACCGCCGGGACGCAGAGCCGCAACCTGTTCCGGCTGATTAGGCAGGATCAGGGATTCAAAACCGCCCCAGGAGTAGGCCATGCTGAAGAGGGTAAAATTATCCAGATAGCTCGCCAGCTCGTCGTTATTTAGCCGCTTTTTCAGTACGAACGAGAACAAACCGCTGCTGCCCGTAAAGTCACGCTGCCAAAATTCGTGGCCTTTACTGCCCGGTAGCGCGGGATGATTCACGCGCTCAACCTGCGGATGCTGCGCCAGCCATTCGGCCACCTTCAGGCTGCTTTCATGGTGCTGACGAAGGCGAACGCCCAGCGTGCGGAGTCCGCGGCTGGTCATGTAGGCCGTATCTGCATCCACCATCTGGCCCATCAGGTAGGCATTTTCACGCAGCTGATCCCAGCAGCGCGCGTTGGAAACCGCGGTGCCAATCATGCCGTCAGAGTGGCCTATCAGGTATTTCGTCGCCGCCTGAATCGAGATATCAACGTCGAATTCCAGCGCTTTAAACAGCACGCCCGCCGCCCAGGTGTTGTCGATCATCACGATCGCCTCTGGGGCTTTGCTGCGCACGGCCTTCACGATAGCCGGCACGTCGTGAACTTCCATGGTGAGCGATCCCGGAGATTCCAGGAACACAATGCGCGTGTTTGGCTGAATAAGTTCGGCAATGCCTTCGCCAATCAGCGGGTCGAACCAGCCGGTCGTTACGCCGAGCTTGCTGAGGATTTTGGTACAGAAGTCCTGGCTGGGTTCATAGGCGGTGTTGGTCATCAGGATATGGTCGCCCTGTTCCACAAACGCCAGAATGGTGTTGGCGACCGCCGCCGCCCCGCACGGGAACAGCGCGCAGCCCGCGCCGCCTTCCAGCTCGCACATCGCCTCCTGCAGCGAAAAATGGGTTAGCGTGCCGCGACGGCCATAAAACAACCCGCCTTTCGCGCGGTTGCGCGTGGCAATTTTTTTCTCCTCAACGGTATCAAACACCAGCGAGGAGGCTCGTTGAATCACGCTGTTGACCGATCCCTGCGTATATTTTTTGCTGCGTCCTGCCTGTACCAGCGTGGTATCAAGATGCTTCTTTGTCATGTTCGCTAACCCTGTTTTTATACGTCTGGACGTCCAGACTACCACGATTGGAAAAAACTGCACCCCGAGGCTTATCGAATAAGCAGAAAATATTAGCAAAAATTCGCATAAGAAATTTTTACTGCGTAAGCGCAAGGAAAGTGAGCGAAAATTACGGCACCATGCAAATACTAATGAGAACTACTATCAATTCGACGACGTTTTGATATTATTACGCTCAGATTTTGTGATTTGCGTCCTGGAGATACAGAGTGGGTAATAATTTGATGCAGACGGATCTCTCCGTTTGGGGCATGTATCAGCATGCTGACATCGTGGTTAAGATTGTGATGATCGGCCTGATTCTGGCGTCCGTTGTCACCTGGGCTATTTTCTTCAGCAAGAGCGCCGAGCTGCTTTCTCAGAAGCGCCGCCTTAAGCGGGAACAGCAGCAGCTGGCAGAAGCCCGCTCTCTGGATCAGGCTGCAGATATGACCTCATCCTTTCACGCGAAAAGCCTGACCACCCTGTTAGTGAATGAAGCACAGAACGAGCTGGAACTCTCCGCTGGCAGTGAAGATAACGAAGGCATCAAAGAACGTACCGGTTTCCGCCTGGAGCGTCGCGTTGCGGCCGTTGGCCGACACATGGGACGCGGCAATGGTTATCTGGCGACCATCGGCGCGATCTCACCGTTTATCGGTCTTTTCGGAACGGTCTGGGGCATCATGAACAGCTTTATCGGTATCGCGCAGACCCAAACCACCAACCTGGCGGTCGTGGCGCCGGGTATCGCAGAAGCGCTGTTGGCGACGGCAATCGGTCTGGTTGCCGCTATTCCGGCGGTGGTCATCTACAACATCTTCGCGCGTATGATTGGCAGCTACAAAGCCACGCTGGGTGACGTTGCCGCGCAGGTTCTGCTGCTGCAAAGCCGCGATCTCGACCTGAACGCCAGCTCGGTTAAGCCGGTGCACGCGGCGTCTAAACTGCGCGCAGGTTAAGAGTATGGCGATGCGTCTAAACGAAAATCTGGACGATAACGGCGAAATGCATGAAATCAACGTGACGCCGTTTATCGACGTCATGCTGGTTCTGCTGATTATCTTCATGGTGGCCGCACCGCTGGCGACGGTGGATGTGAAGGTTAATCTGCCTGCCTCTTCCAGCCAGCCCCAGCCGCGCCCGGAGAAGCCTATCTACCTGTCGGTGAAGGCGGATAAATCCATGTTCCTCGGGAATGACCCGGTGACGGCCGACTCGGTCATCCCGGCGCTGGAGCAGCTTACGGGCGGTAAGAAAGACACCACGGTCTTCTTCCGTGCGGATAAAACCGTTGATTATGAAACCATGATGAAGGTAATGGACACGCTGCATCAGGCGGGTTACCTGAAGATTGGACTGGTCGGCGAAGAGAAAGCGGCCTCGAAGTGATAAAGAAGCTGGCGAAAGCCGGCTTTTTTTATGCCTGCCGGTTTATGCGTTTTTGCTATCCGTCGGTGCGGTAGAGGGGGTTGCCAGCGCGTCCTCATCAAGCGCAACGCAGGTGACGTTTGAGGTACGGTACTCACCGTCGGACAGCTTGCGCGTCAGGCGCAGGGTGGCGATTTCTCTGGCAAGCAGATATTGATAATTGGCCTCAAGACGTCCCAGAAGCTTCTCTTTCAGTTCTGGCCGCTGCTCTATGATGGCGTTCATCACGGCACCGTAAATTTCTTCTTTGACCTGTAGCGGATAAATTTCACGGCGATTCTGCCATTTCAGACGAACCAGCGTCGCCGGGATCGATACCAGGTCTTGCGTAATACGCGTCATCTCGTCATTTTTTGTGTTTCTCAGCGCGTCGAGATTTTGCTTTAAGATAAATTCATCACTTTTTTTATCTTCTAAAGTCAAATAAACGTCGTTGTTTTTAACTTCTTTCACGTTAATCTTCCCCCAGGCTATAAAAAATTGGGTTGTTTTTTTCGCGCGTAATTAAATTAAGCCAAATTTCATTGCCCGCTTCATTAATTTCTTCGGTTTTCTCGGCCATTATTTGACTTAGTTTCTGGGCATCTATTTCACCCTCGGCCTGCAGGTCATTCAGCAGGTGGACAAAGGCTTCAATTTTTATGGCGCGAAATAAGCGGTCTTTTATATGGCGATCGTGCTCTTCCAGCAACATATTTCGGGATTTGCCAGTTCGGGAAACACCAATTAATATATCGGGCTCGAAATCAGAGAGCTTTCTTTTCCCCTGAGTGAAACTGGCCTCTTTTTCTGCTTCCGTCGGTTGCTGTTCCACAGGCGTAATGTGGTACTTAGCCGGGACGAGATAGTCGGGCAGCATTTTTAATTTCCTTTATTTTCAACAGGGTGGGGTTGGTAAAGGCGTGAGATTCGTTGACAATATCATGAGGCAAATTTAAAATCAAAAAAAATGGAGCCTACCCATGAACAGCATCTTTTTTACGGTCATCACATTACTATTACTGACCGCTGGTGTGCTTTTATTGATGCAGGAGTTCAATAAAACGAAAGTGTCGAAAGACACCAGTGAACCCCCGCAACCTGAACTGATGACAAAAGAGGAAGGGGAAGACCATTTCTCTGTATTGATGAACTCCGTTACGCCTGTCTGGTACTGGCGGGTGAACCACGAATATATCGACTTTTTACACGCGACAATTAAGCGCATGAAAATGTCGGAAATTAATGACACGCCCGGACTGTTTGAGGCGCAGCGTCGCTGTAGCGATCTGAATTCAGCAGTCTATAAATATTATGACAATATTAAAAAGCGCTGCCTTAACGGCGAGAAGGTCTCTTATTCCGATCTGGACGTATTAAATTTGCGCCAGTGTTTTCGCGAGTTCAGTCTGGAAGCCTATCCTGAACTGGTGGCGCTTGTCTGGCCGGAGTACGCACGTCCCGAGGTTAACCCAGACAACGTCTGAGTGACGTACCGTTGAGTTATTGCAAACAGCCAGCGCCGTTGAGATATACTGGGCGCTGGTTTCTTTTGCAAACAGGACTTTATGGAACGCTTTTTTGAAAATGCCATGTACGCCTCTCGCTGGATACTGGCCCCCGTCTATTTTGGCCTCTCGCTGGCACTTATCGCGCTGACGATTAAGTTCTTTCAGGAAATCTGGCATGTTCTGCCGAACATTTTTTCTATAGCCGAAGCGGATTTGATTCTGGTACTGCTGTCGCTGGTGGATATGACCCTGGTGGGCGGGCTGCTGGTGATGGTGATGTTCTCCGGCTACGAGAATTTTGTCTCCCAGCTCGATATCGACGAGCGTAAAGAGAAGCTCAGCTGGCTGGGCAAAATGGATGCTTCGTCGCTGAAGAATAAAGTGGCCGCGTCGATTGTGGCGATCTCCTCTATCCACCTGCTACGCGTGTTTATGGACGCGAAGAACGTGCCGGATAACAAACTGATGTGGTACGTCATCATCCACCTGACGTTTGTGCTGTCTGCGTTTGTGATGGGGTATCTGGATAAGATCAGTAAGAAGTAAACTACATCTAATACCCTTCACCCGCCCTCTCCCCAAAGGGGAGAGGGTTAGGGTGAGGGGGGAAGGCATCAGACCGTACTATTTATCCGACGACGCCTGCCACAGATTCAACTCCCCATCCGCAACATGCTGATCAATCCGCTTGAGTTCGTCCTCCGTAAAGCGCAGGTTTTCCAGCGCCTGAATATTCTCTTCCAGCTGTTCCGGGCGGCTTGCGCCAATCAGCACGGACGTCACGCGCGTATCTTTCAGCAGCCAGCTTAGCGCCATCTGCGCCATCGTTTGTCCGCGCGCCTGCGCCATCTCATTCAGCAGGCGAAGGCTGTTCAGGTTGGCGTCGGTCAGCATCTTCTGCGTCAGGCCGCGCGCTTTATTCCCTTCGCGCTGCATGCGTGAACCTTCAGGAATACCGTTCCGGTATTTTCCGGTCAGCAGCCCCTGCGCCAGCGGGGTAAAGGCAATACACCCCGTACCGTTTGCTTCCAGCGCATCCAGCAGGCCGGTCTTATCGACCCAGCGGTTAAGCAGGTTATAGGACGGCTGGTGGATCAGCAGCGGGATCTTCCACTCGCGCAGCAGCACGGCCATTTTCTGCGTGCGATCGGTCGAGTAGGAGGAAATGCCGACATACAGCGCTTTCCCACTCTGCACGGCGTGGGCCAGCGCAGAGGCCGTCTCTTCCATCGGCGTGTTTTCATCCACGCGGTGGGAGTAGAAAATATCCACGTAGTCGACGCCCAGACGCTGCAGGCTCTGGTCGAGGCTGGCGAGCAGATATTTGCGTGAACCGCCCGAACCGTACGGCCCTGGCCACATGTCGTAACCCGCCTTGGTGGAGATAATCAGCTCGTCGCGGTACGCGGCAAAGTCCTCACGCAGCAGGCGGCCGAAATTCTCCTCCGCGCTGCCCGGCGGCGGGCCATAGTTATTGGCGAGATCGAAATGGGTGATGCCGAGGTCGAAGGCTTTTCGCAGCAGCGCGCGCTGGGCGTCAAGAGGCTGGACGTGGCCGAAACTATGCCACAGTCCCAGCGACAGCGCGGGCAGGCGAAGGCCACTTTTACCGCAATAACGATATTGCATACTCTCATAGCGGCCAGGGTAAGGGTGCCAGGACATGATGTCTCCTTTCTTATTGATGAATTTTTCGAAACAACGTTTTCATCTGAACTTACCACATCGCAAATGACATCCCTAAGCTCGGGCCTAATGATTAACGACTGCTGTGTGACCAGTGAAGCCACGCTAATTAAAAATGATCACAAAACGTTATAATTTCCCTTTTTCCTGCCGATAACGAGAGTAGTACTCGCCTCTGGGCGAACTCACCCTCACGGCAAGGAAGACTTATGAATATGCTCCGTAATTTCACGATCCGTTTCGTCATGCTGACGATTCTCGGGATCTTTTGTTTAATGTGGGCAGGCGTTGGGTTGTACAGCACCTGGTCCCTTTCTCGCGTATCAGATGGCAATGAAGTCGACCGCCAGCTGGTTAAACAGATGACGGTACTCAGCCAGGGTAACGATCAATATTTCCGCTTTGTGACCCGTCTGAGCCGTGCGATGGAAGTCAAAGCCGCAGGCGGCACGCCGGATCTGTCCTCTGCCCAACAGGCGCTGGATAACATGGGCAAGAAACTGGCCGAGATGAAAGCGATCTCCCCAGGCCCGATGGATGAGCAGATCTCTTCCCGGGTGATCGGCTCCTGGCAGGCGCTGCTCGAACAGGGCGTAACGCCGCAAATGCAGCAGGCGAAGCAGGGGGCTCTGGAGGGGTATCGCCAGCAGGCCAACAACGTCACACCGCCGCTGAGCCGCGCGTTCGGTGCGGCCGCTGAGGAGTTCAACAATGCCGCCGCGAAGTCGCTCGACAGCACCCGCGTGGTGGTGGACGGCCTGACAAGCATGACCCGCACGGTGATTATCGTCGCCACGATTATCGGCCTGCTGATCCTGCTCTTCACCGACCGTTACCTGGTGGCGATGCTGGTCAAACCGCTGGCTCGCATTCGCCAGCAGTTCCGCCAGATTGCCCAGGGCGATCTCAGCCAGCCCATTGAGCCGTTCGGTCGTAACTGCGTGGGGCAGCTGGTGCCGCTGCTGAGCGCTATGCAGGACAGCCTGCGCGAAGCGGTCAGCACGATTCGCTCCGGCAGTGAAAACATCTGGCGCGGCGCGACGGAAATCTCCAGCGGTAACAACGACCTCTCTTCCCGTACCGAAGAGCAGGCGGCTGCGCTGGAAGAGACGGCAGCCAGCATGGAACAGCTGACCGCCACGGTGAAACTGAACGCGGAAAGCGCGCGTCAGGCCAGCCAGCTGGCCGATGTGGCCTCAACAACCGCCAGCCGCGGCGGCTCGCTGGTGGAAGAGGTGGTGACCACCATGAGCGGTATTTCGGAAAGCTCGAAGAAAATTGCTGAAATCACCAACGTGATCAACAGCATTGCCTTCCAGACCAATATTCTGGCACTCAATGCGGCGGTTGAAGCGGCGCGCGCGGGTGAACAGGGGCGTGGTTTCGCGGTGGTGGCAGGCGAAGTGCGCAACCTGGCAAGCCGCAGCGCCAACGCGGCCAAAGAGATTGAAGGGCTGATTACCGATTCCGTTTCCCGCGTAGAGCAGGGGGCACAGCTGGTGAGCGACACCGGCACCACCATGGATGCGATTTTGCGCGACGTGACGGAAGTGACAACCATCATGAAGCAAATCGCTTCCGCCTCTGAGGAGCAAAGCAAGGGCATTTCGCAGGTCGGGATTGCCATTACCCAGATGGACGGCGTTACCCAGCAAAACGCCTCGCTGGTTGAAGAGGTTTCTGCCGCGGCGGCGGCGCTGGAGCGCCAAACCGAAGATCTTCAGCGCTCTGTGCAGAAGTTCCGCCTGACGGCATAACGCAGCGTATAAGGCCGCCTTGTGCGGCCTTGTATTATTAACGCCTTCCCCATTCAGCCCCTTCTGAAACTGCTATTCTTTTGCTAACCCCACTGACGTTCTGGGCTCTCTTCTTCGAGGTGTTGCTATGAACAGATCGTTATCTGTCATTCCTGTCCTTTCTTGCATTCTTCTGATGCTGTTCTCGGTTTCTGCCAGTGCGACCCAGCAGGCGCAGGAGCGGCGCGTGGCGCGTGATGTCAGGCAGGAAACCCGTGACGCGTCGCGGCAGGTGAAGCAGACCTGCGTGGCGAACAATAACCAGAGCAATCACGACTGCCGTCAGGACAAGCGTCAGATGAAACAGTCCGGAAGACAAAAAGCGCGGGACATTAAGTATTAATGCAGCAGGTGAGGCGGCATGCAGGCATGTCTCTTACCGCCTTTTCCAGTAGCGTTTCAGTATGACGCTCGTCATTGATGCTTCGCCCGGCTAGAACTTTAGGGCGTATTTTGACGTGCGTCCCACGCTGGTGCGTTTAACCCTGCAGCTGCAATTCGGGAAATCGGATATCCCGTTGCGGATGCCACTTCCGCAATACGCTTAAATGAAGGGTTACCGTTTGGTGAAAGTGATTTATAGAGTGATTCGCGAGAAATGCCTGCACGTTTAGCAATGACGGTCATCCCGCCAGAGGCTTCAATCACATGTCGTAAAGCCAGCATGAACGCCTCATAGCCTCCGGGCTCGTCAATTTCAATAAAAGCCTGATGAAGATATACGGGCGCGAAATCCGGAGAATCTTTCAGGAGCTGTACTATTGCGTCATCATGAAGTACTGATTTAGCCATTCCGATTTCCTCTTATATCCTGCGCTTGTAGTCGTTGAGATACTCAACGGCCCTGTCAATATCTGCATTTTGCTTTTTTTTCGTTCCAGTCAATAGCACCAGACTCACTGCGCCATCTGCCGGATCTAAGACTTCGCTGAAATAGACGCGGTAACCTGGCCCCTGGTCAATCCTGAGTTCTGAAACGCTCTCTCTGCATGGCTTGCAATCACCATAGTTACCCGTAGACATTCTGGCGACACGTGTAGCAATCATGGCTTTAGCTATGGGATCTTTCACACTTCTCAAATATGCATCAAAAGGGTCGTACCCGTCTGCTGTGATGTAGTGTTTGACCTTAGCCATTATTGTAGCCTGTAGTTTACGATAAGCAAATGCATTGTAATCTTCAGGCTACGACAGGCAACTGTTCACAGGGTTGTGGCAGTGGGGAAGATGTGATTTCTGAAAGCGGATCGCAAAAATGTGAGACCTTGTGCGGAGGGATTACTGCATAGCAACGAGGCCGGGCTCGCAGAGCGCTGCCCGGCTGTATTTATCAGTGCGTCGCTTCACCAATCAGCGCGCCCGTGCCCGCACCAACGGCTGCACCTTTCAGCACGCTCTTGCCGGTAAGCGCTGCGGCACCTGCGCCTACGGCAGCTCCTACCGCGCCGCCCTTACGTGCGTCTTTGCCCTTTTCGCCGTTTTTGAACATGGCACCGGTACCTGCGCCTACAACGGCGCCGCCAACGGTCGATTTCAGATCTTTGCCCGTAGCCGCGCCAATCGCCGCGCCTGCTACCGCGCCGGCGGCAGTTTTGTCGATGGCCATTCCCGAGGTGGAAAAAATGAGGGCGCTGATAACCAGCGTTGTTTTAATAAGTTTCATAACAGATCCTTTGTGACTGCTGTCGGTTGAGACGTCATTTCTCACTCTCAGACGCGAGAAAAACGTCCAGATAGTGCCAGCAATACCGGCTCAACCTTTAAGCTAATCATGCCCTGGGCAGGGATCTCAGTTGCCGGGCGGGGATCCGCCCGGCGGAACATTACGCCTGACGCTTATCTTCCGTATTGGTATCGAAGTCGCTTGCCGCATGGCGCTCGTGGAGCTGCTCGTTCAGCTCGCCGCTGGTGCGGTTAACGATACGGCCGCGCTTAACGGCATGGCGATTCGCCACGTCTTTCGCCCAGCGCTGGACGTTAGTGTACTTCTCTGCGTCGAGGAACTCGGCGGCGTTATAGACGCTGCCCAGCGCCACGCAGCCGAACCACGGCCAGATGGCGATATCCGCGATGGTGTACTCCTCACCCGCCACGTAGCGGCCGCGCGCCAGCTGTTTATCCAGCACGTCGAACAGGCGTTTGGCTTCCATGGTGAAGCGGTCAATCGCGTACTCAATTTTAACCGGCGCGTAGTTGTAGAAGTGGCCGAAGCCACCGCCGAGGAACGGCGCCGCACCCTGCAGCCAGAACAGCCAGTTCAGGGTCTCGGTGCGTCCCGCCGGATCTTTCGGCAGGAAGTGACCGAATTTCTCTGCCAGATAAAGCAGGATATTGCCGGACTCAAATACGCGCGTTGGCGGGTTCGTGGAGTGGTCACGAAGCGCCGGAATTTTCGAGTTCGGGTTCACCTCAACAAACCCGCTGGAGAACTGATCGCCCTCGCCGATGCGGATCAACCATGCGTCGTACTCCGCGCCCGTCACGCCCAGCGCCAGCAGCTCTTCGAGCATGATCGTCACTTTCTGGCCGTTCGGGGTCCCGAGAGAGTAAAGCTGCAGCGGGTGGGAGCCCACGGGCAGATCTTTCTCATGGGTCGCGCCGGAAATCGGGCGGTTAATATTGGCGAACGCGCCGCCGCCGTTCTTTTTCCATTCCCACACTTTTGGTGGCTGATACGTGTTGTCTGACATGTTGGCCTGCCTTTTGAGTGATGTGTTGAGGCAGTGTAGCAGGAGATTTGTGAAGCGTTTAACGTTGCGAGCGCAATCAATTAACCGCTATTCCTTCCGGCGCTTATATATATCAAATCCGGCATAAGCTTAATCGAAAATCGCATTTTCATAATTAATGCGTAAACCGATAAAGCTGAATATGATGCTTCAACATAAATAAAAAATGCAGTAATAAACACTTTATAAGGCAAGGAGTTAGTGAGATGCGCAAGCTTCTGTTATCGGCAGTGGTGGTTTCGCTCGCGTTAGGCCTGGCGGGCTGTGATGATGCGAAAAATAAAGAGACAAATACGCCCTCAGCGGCAAAAAACGACGCGCCAAAAGAGGGCGGTTCGCTAATAATTGGAATTACCTCCGGCGACCCGTTAGCCGTTAATCCGCTCTATGCCAGTGACCGTACGACGTTAACGATCATGCAGGCGCTCTATGCCCCGCTGTACAGCTTTAATAACGGCAACATTGAGTGGGGCCTGGCGGAAAGCCTGACGCCTTCCGCCGACAACCTGAGCTATACCCTGACGTTAAAACCCAACCTGAAATGGCAGGACGGCCAGCCGCTGACGGCGGATGACGTGGTCTTCACCTTCAACAAGCTGCTGGATGCCAAACAGCACAGCTTCTTCCGCAGCATGTTCACCTACGGCGACAAGCCTGTTGAGGTGAGTAAGGTTGACGACCGTACCGTTAAGTTCACCCTACCGCAGGTCAGCGCGGCCTTTACCGGCACCCTGGTACAGATCTACCCGATTCCGCAGCACGTGTTCGCCGGTGAAGGCGACCTTGAAAAGAGCAGCAAAAACGATGCGCCGGTAGGCTCCGGGCCGTTCAAATTCAAAGAGTATCGCGCCGGGCAGTATTACGCCCTGACCCGTTTTGACGATTACTGGAACGGCAAAGCGAAGCTTGATTCGGTCACCTACCGTTTCGCCAAAGACAGCAACGCCGCCAACCTTGCGCTGCAAAACGGGGAAATTAACCTCAAGATGGTTGACCCGCAGGATGTGAACCGCCTGAAAAATACCGGTAAGTTTGACTTCGTGGTCTATCCGGAAGGCCGTCTGGCCTATATGACGTTCAACCAGAACGTGCCGGTGATGAAGAGCAAAGCGCTGCGCCAGGCCATCGCGTATGCCATCAACAAGGACGAGCTCACCCAGACCGCGTTTACCTCGCTGGACTACGCTAAACCGGCGACCTCGTTCCTGACGCCAGATACGCTTTACAAGACGGATGACGTCGAGCAGTACAAGTTCGATCTGCAAAAAGCCAAAGACCTGCTGAAGACGTCCGGCGCGCCGGACAACCTCAAGCTGCGCCTGGCGTATGTGAACACCAACAAAACCCAGGAGAGCATGGCGCTCTACATTCAGCAGGCGCTGAAGGGCATTGGGGTGAACGTGGAGCTGATGCCGCTGGACTCCAACGCCATGTCTCAGCGCAGCCTCGATATGAACAACACCGCGTGGGAGCTAAACCTGGGCGGCTACATCATGGGCTCCGAGCCAGACGGTTACAAATCGCTGTTCATGAGCAACGAAGCCTATAACTACGCGCACTACAAAAATCCGCAGTTTGATGCCCTGTGGGATAAAGGCGCAGTGGAAACCGACGCCGCGAAACGGGCCGATATCTATAAGCAAATTCAGCAGACCGTGGCGAACGACATGACGTACTACCCGATCGCCTACACCAATGCGACCGTCGCGGTGGACAAGCGTTTTGGCGGCACCGAGGAAGCGGAGCCGAAACCGGTCTATCTGTTCCAGGATCTGTCAAAAATCTATCAGAAATAAGTGATTGCCCCGGCCGTCAGGTCGGGGCCTTGGTAAGGGCACGTCGTGAACACACTCCTCACGCGTCGGCTGCTGCAGCTGCTGCCGATGCTGTTTTTTATTTCACTGGTGGCGTTTCTGCTGGTCAAGCTCGCGCCTGGCGATCCGGTGGCGGCGTACATTACGCCGCGTATGGCCCCGGAAGACATCGAGCGTATTCGCCAGAGCCTGGGGCTGGATAAGCCGCTGGTCACGCAGTACGTCCTGTGGCTGAAAAACGTCCTGCAGGGCGATCTCGGCTATTCGCTGATTTATCATCGCCCGGTGCTGGAGATGATCGGCGAACGTATTCCGGCCACGCTGGGGCTGATGGGCGCGTCGCTGCTGATGGCGATCGTGCTGGCGATCCCGCTGGGGCTGCTGGCGGGGGCATTTAAGCACCGCTGGCTGGATCATCTGCTCAATTTATTCGCCTATATCGGCATTTCTGTTCCGATATTCTGGTTCGGCATCCTGCTCATCACCGTTTTTTCCGTGCAGCTTAACTGGTTCCCTAGCATGGGAATGCGCACCATCGGCATGGAGGATAACGGGCTGGATCTGCTGCGTCACGGCGTGCTGCCGTGTATTGCCCTCACGTTCTACAACCTCTCCAGCTACGTGCGCTACATCCGCTCCAACACCATCTCGCAGCTCTCGGCCGACTACGTGCAAACCCAGCTTGCCTACGGCGCGACGCGCTCCAGTATTCTGTTTCGGCACGTGCTGAAAAACGTGCTGCTGCCGGTGATTACCCTGTTCGGCCTGTCGTTCGGAGAGCTGATTGTGGGGGCCTATGTGACGGAAAGCGTCTTCTCCTGGCCGGGTATGGGGCTGCTCGGGATCCAGTCGATCGCCTCGCTGGATTACCCGCTGATTATGGCGATCATCATGCTCTCGTCGATGATGCTGATCGTCGGAAACCTGATCGCCGACGTGCTTTATCGCTTCGCCGATCCCCGCATTCGTACGCTGAGGTAGCCCGGATGAGCAGACGCTGGCAGCAGGTTCGTCACCAGCTGCGCCGCAACCGTCCGGCGCAGTTCTCCCTGTTTGTGCTTTTTATTTTCGTTGTCGCCGCGCTCTGTGCGGGCTTAAGTCCGTACGACCCGGATCGGATGGCGCTCGGCGCGCGCACGTTGCCGCCGGATGCCGCGCACTGGTTTGGCACCGACGAATACGGCCGCGACTACTTCACCCGCGCGCTGTATGGCGGCCAGATCTCCCTGATGGTCGGTTTTCTCGCCATGCTCTTTTCCACGCTTATCGGCACGGTGGTGGGAACGGTGAGCGGCTATTTTGGCGGCTGGCTGGATAACCTGATGATGCGCGCTGTGGATATCCTGATGGCCATTCCGGCCTTCTTCCTGCTGCTTGTAGTAAATGCTTACCTCAAGCCGGGCGTGGATAACATCATTCTGATTATCAGCCTGCTGACGTGGATGAACATGTCGCGTCTGGTGCGTGCTGAAACCCTGTCGGTGAAAGAGCGCGAGTACGTGCTTTATGCCCGCGCGTCGGGAGAGCATCCGCTGCGCATCATCGTGCGCCACATCATTCCCGGCGTGCTGCCGACCATTATCGTGGCGGCCACGCTCAATATCGCCTCGGCCATTCTGATGGAGTCAACCCTGAGCTTCCTGGGGCTGGGCGTGCAGGCGCCTGCGGCGTCGTGGGGAAGCATGCTTAACAACGCGCAGTCTTATATTGGCGAAGCGTCGTGGCTGGCGATGTTCCCCGGCATTCTGATCCTGCTGACGGTGTTCAGCTTTAACGTGCTGGGCGATGTGTTCCGTACCGCCTTTGAGCCGGGAGCGAATCGCGATGAGTAACTTATTAGCGCTTGAGAACCTGCAAACCACGTTCCGCACCCGCGAGGGCGAGGTTCACGCGGTGCGCGGCGTGAGCTTTCAGGTTAAGCCGGGGGAAGTTGTCGGCATCGTCGGCGAATCGGGCTGCGGGAAAAGCGTCACCTGTAAGTCAATTATCCAGCTTCTGGGGAGCAACGGACGGATAACCGGCGGCAGCATCCGCTTCCAGAATGAGGATCTGGCGCAGAAAACGCCCGCGCAGATGCGCGCCATTCGCGGCAACGAGATCGCGATGATTTTTCAGGATCCGATGACCGCCCTGAACCCGGTGCTGACCATCGGCAAGCAGATGGCTGAGATCCTGATGCGCAACAAAGGGTTGACCAAAAAAGCGGCCAAAGCGGCGGCCATCGCCATGCTGGAAAAGGTGGGCATTGCCGGGGCGGAACGGCGATACGACCAGTATCCTCACGAGTTCAGCGGCGGCATGCGCCAGCGGGTAATGATCGCCATTGCGCTCTCCTGCAACCCGAAGCTTCTTATTGCCGATGAACCGACCACCGCGCTGGACGTCACCATTCAGGCGCAGATCCTGCGCCTGCTGAAAAGTCTGCAGCAGCAGACCCGGACCGCGATTTTGCTGATCACCCACGATCTCGGCGTGGTGGCGCAGGTCTGCAGCCGCGTGGTGGTGATGTACGGCGGGCTGGTGATGGAGGAGGGCAGCGTGGAGGACATTTTTTATCGCCCTGCGCATCCTTACACCCAGGGGCTGCTGGCCTCGCTGCCGCGCCCGGATGAGGTGAATCAACGTCTATCGCCTATTGAAGGTTCGCCGCCCGGCCTGCTTAACCCGCCGCCGGGCTGTCCGTTCGCGGAGCGCTGCCCGAAGCGCATGCCCCAGTGTGAACGACAGCCTGCATTTTACGCCGCCGGAGAGGGCCATCGCGCCGCCTGCTGGCTATGGGCCTACAAGGAGATTCAGGCATGAATGAACAACAGGCGCCATTAGTGAGCGTGCGCGAGCTGCGCAAACACTATCCGCTCAACGGCGGTTTGCTGCGTAAAGGCGCGGCCGTGAAGGCGGTTGACGGCGTGAGCTTTGATATCCAGCCCGGCGAGACGTTTGGCCTGGTGGGGGAGTCCGGCTGCGGAAAATCCACCCTCGGGCGCGCCATCCTGCGCCTGTTCGATATCACCTCAGGCGAGATCCACTTCGCCGGGCAGGCGATTGCCCACGCCCGCGAAAAAGAACTCAAGCCGCTGCGCAAGCGGATGCAGGCGATTTTTCAGGATCCTTACTCCTCGCTCAACCCCGGTATGACGGTGCGACAGCTGGTGGCCGAGCCGATGCAGATCCACGGCTACAGCCGCGAAGAACAGCGGGAACGGACGGAAAGGCTGCTCTACAGGGTGGGGCTGAAGCACGAGCACCTTGAACGGTTCCCGCATGAGTTCAGCGGCGGGCAGCGTCAGCGCATCAGTATTGCCCGCGCGTTGTCCGTGCATCCTGAATTCGTGCTGTGCGATGAGCCGCTCTCGGCGCTGGACGTCTCGGTGCAGGCGCAGGTGGTGAATATTCTGCAGGATCTGCAGCAGGAGCTGGGGCTAACCTACCTGTTCATCGCCCACGATCTCTCCATGGTGCGGCATATCTCCAGCCGCATTGGGGTGATGTATCTTGGCAAACTGGTGGAGGTGGCCCCGGCGAATGAACTGTATCAGCGTCCGGCGCACCCTTACACCCGCGCGCTGCTGGCGGCGGTTCCCCAGCCCGATCCGCGCATCCGCAACCTCGAAGACGCCACCCTGCGCGGCGACGTTCCAGGCCCCACGTCCGCGCTGCCGGGCTGTAAGTTCTGCAGCCGCTGCCCGCACGCCATGCCGGTGTGCCAGACGCAGGAGCCTGCCATGCAGGAGATCGCGCCAGGGCATTTCGCGGCGTGCTGGCTGTTTAACATGTAGTTAATGCGCTGCGCGGGTGTATGATAAATGTCCCTCTGTCAGGTTAATTACAACGTGCAGACGACGACAACCCATAAAAAATTGCCGGCTGCCTGTTTTAGGTTGGATACATGCGTAAAGGAAAGTTAAGCAGTGATGCGCCATTCGGGACATTGTTAGGCTATGCGCCCGGTGGCGTGGCGATTTACTCTTCAAATTACGGCAGTCTGGACCCGCGAAGCTACCCGCAGGACGCAGATTTTCGCAGCTATATCGGCAACGAATACATGGGCCACAAGTGGCAGTGCGTTGAGTTTGCCCGCCGTTTCCTGTTTCTCAACTATGGCTTTGTGTTTACCGACGTCGGCATGGCGTGGGAAATCTTCTCCCTGCGCTTTTTGCGTCAGGTGGTGAACGATAACATTCTGCCCCTTCAGGCCTTTGCCAATGGTTCGAAACGCGCGCCGCGCGCCGGAGCGCTGCTGATCTGGCAAAAGGGCGGCGAGTTTCACGAGACCGGCCACGTGGCGGTGATCACCCAGCTTCTCGACGATAGGGTGCGTATTGCGGAGCAGAACGTGATTCACTCCCCGCTGCCGCTCGGGCAGCAGTGGACGCGCGAACTGCGTCTGAGCGTGGAGAACGGGTGTTACACCATCCATGACACCTTCAACGACACGGAGATTCTCGGCTGGATGATCCAGACCGACGACGCGGAACACAGCATTCCCCAGCCGGAAATCGACGGCGAACTGCTTAAAATCAGCGGCGCGCGGCTGAAAAACAAGCGTCAGTTCGACGGAAAATGGCTTAACGAAAATGATGTATTGCAGCAGGCGTATATCCGCGCCAACGGCCATGTGATCAACAAAGATCCCTGCCAGTACTTCACCATTACCGAAAGCGCCGAGCAGGAGCTGATCAAGGCCACCAACGAACTGCACCTGATGTACCTGCACGCGACGGACAAGGTGCTGAAAGACGACAGCCTGCTGGCGCTTTTCGATATCCCGAAAATCCTCTGGCCGCGCCTGCGCCTCTCCTGGCAGTGGCGTCGCCACCATATGATCACCGGTCGTATGGATTTCTGCATGGATGAGCGCGGCATTAAGGTTTATGAGTACAACGCTGACTCCGCCTCCTGCCATACCGAGGGCGGGCTGATTCTCGAAGAGTGGGTGAAAAACGGCTATCGCGGCAACGGGCATAACCCGGCGGAAGGGCTGCTGGAAGAGCTGACCGGGGCGTGGAAGCACAGCCACGCGCGGCCGTTCGTCCACATCATGCAGGACAACGATGTCGAAGAGGACTATCACGCGCTCTTTATTCAGCGTTCGCTGATGCAGGCCGGGTTCGAGACCAAAATCCTGCACGGGCTGGAGGCGCTCAGCTGGGATGCCGCCGGACAGCTGATCGACGACGAAGGCCGCCACGTCAACTGCGTGTGGAAAACCTGGGCGTGGGAAACGGCGATTGAGCAGATCCGCGAGGTCAGCGAAACCGAATATGCCGCCGTGCCGATCCGCACCGGGCATCCCGAGGGCGAGGTGCGCCTGATTGACGTCCTGCTGCGCCCGGAGGTGCTGGTCTTCGAACCGCTGTGGACCGTGATTCCCGGCAACAAGGCGATTCTCCCGGTTCTGTGGCAGCTGTTCCCGAACCACCGTTACCTGCTCGACACCGATTTTGAGGTTAACGAGCTGCTGAAGCAGACCGGCTATGCCGTCAAGCCGATTGCCGGACGCTGCGGCAGCAATATCGACCTGATTAGCGCCCAGGACGAGCTGCTGGATAAATCCAGCGGCAAGTTTGTTGACCGCAAGAACATTTACCAGCAGCTGTGGTGCCTGCCGAAGGTCGACGGTAAGTACATACAGGTCTGCACCTTCACCGTGGGCGGGAACTACGGCGGCACCTGTCTGCGCGGCGATGACTCGCTGGTGGTGAAGAAAGAGAGCGATATCGAGCCGCTGATTGTGGTGAAGGACTCGCTATAAAAATCCCCCCGCAGGGCTGAGGATTGCCTACAAAATAATGCCTGCACGGACGGCCCCCTCTCCCTTGAGGGAGAGGGCTGGGGTGAGGGGGAACATAC
>NZ_JUMS01000047.1:0-6477 GCF_001059415.1 Enterobacter sp. 940_PEND | reverse complement strand
CTACCGACTGAACTACAGAGGAATCGTGTGAACGGGGCGCATATTATCGACCTGCGTTCGCCTTGTCAAAGGGTGGATCAACGCCTTTTGATCGTTTGCTGACAAAATCGGCAAAGTGATGTTTTTGACAGCGGAATGCACCGTCATGGTGCGGGTATACCCCTAATGGGGCAGATCATAAACTGCTGTTTCGGTAATAAAACCCCCCTCTGTAATTAGGTTTCCTTATTTTCAGGCGCTTAGCGAACAATTTAGACCGCCTGGTAAAAGTGGCATTCATATTGCAAAACCTGTTCAACAACGACAGCCGGTTCCGGCACAGCATTTCGAACAGGGGGCAAAATGAACTTAAGACGACTGAAATACTTCGTAAAAATCGTCGATATCGGCAGCCTGACTCAAGCGGCAGAAGTGCTGCATATCGCGCAGCCTGCGCTGAGCCAGCAGGTGGCTACTCTGGAAGGCGAGATGGATCAGCAGCTGTTGATCCGCACCAAACGCGGCGTCACGCCAACGGAAGCAGGCAAGATCCTGTATACCCATGCGCGCACCATCCTTCGCCAGTGTGAACAGGCGCAGCTGGCGGTGAATAACGTGGGCCAGACCCTGAGCGGACACGTTTCTATCGGCCTGGCGCCGGGAACTGCCGCGTCCTCTATTACCATGCCGCTGCTGCAGGCCGTTCGCGCCGAGCTGCCTGAGGTGCTGGTCTACCTGCACGAAAACAGCGGTTCCGTGCTGAATGACAAACTGCTCAACGGCCAGCTGGATATGGCGGTCCTTTACGATCGATCCCCGGTCGCCGGCATCACCAGCCAGCCGCTGCTGAAAGAAGATCTCTACCTCGTGGGGACACGAGACTGTCCGGGCCAGAGCGTAGACCTTACCGCCGTGGCAGAGATGAACCTTTATCTGCCGCGCGACTACAGCGCCGTGCGCGTGCGCGTGGACGAAGCGTTCTCACTGCGCCGCCTGACGGCCAAAATCATCGGTGAAATTGACTCAATCTCCACGCTCACCGCGGCCATTGCCAGCGGAATGGGTGTGACGGTTCTGCCGGAATCCGCAGCCCGCTCGCTGTGCAGCGCGGCGAACGGCTGGATGGCGCGCATCACCACGCCTTCGATGAGCCTGCCGCTGTCGCTGAACATGTCTGCTCGCGGTTCGCTGTCGCCGCAGGCGCAGGCGGTAAAAGAGATTTTGATGTCGCTGGTCAGCAAGCCGTCGCTTGAGAACCGTGAACTCCAGCTCGTGAGCTGATATTCCATAAAAGCATAAGATGCTGGTTTTTATTATTTGTTCTGCAGCGCGGCTGACTCTAACAATAGAGCTATGTCAGATGCGCCGGAGTGAATCGTGAATTTCCAGCAACTTAAAATTATCCGTGAGGCGGCCAGGCGGGACTACAACCTGACCGAGGTCGCCAATATGCTTTATACCTCTCAGTCCGGCGTCAGCCGCCATATCCGCGAGCTGGAAGAGGAGCTGGGCATCGAGATCTTTATCCGTCGCGGCAAGCGGCTGCTCGGCATGACGGAGCCGGGTAAGGCTTTGCTCACCATCGCAGAGCGGATCCTCAACGAGGCCAGCAACGTGCGTCGTCTGGCGGATCTCTTTACCAATGACGCTTCGGGCGTACTCACCATCGCCACCACCCACACCCAGGCGCGCTACAGCCTGCCGCCGGTGATTAAAGCCTTCCGCGAACTTTTCCCCGACGTCCGTCTGGAGCTTATCCAGGGCACGCCGCAGGAAATTGAAGTGCTGCTGCAAAACGGTGGGGCGGATATCGGCATTGCCAGCGAACGCCTGAGCAACGACCCGCTGCTGGTGGCCTTCCCCTGGTTCCGCTGGTACCACAGCTTATTACTCCCGGTCGATCACCCGCTGAATCAGGTTTCCCCTCTGACGCTGGAAGACATTGCGAAATGGCCGCTCATTACCTACCGCCAGGGGATCACCGGACGCTCGCGTATTGATGAAGCCTTCAACCGCAAAGGGTTAACGCCGGACGTGGTGCTGAGCGCGCAGGATTCTGACGTGATCAAAACCTACGTCGAGCTGGGTCTGGGCATTGGTCTGGTGGCGGAACAGTCCAGCGGAGAACGCGAGGACGGGAACCTGGTGCGTCTTGATACGCGTCACCTGTTTGACGCTAACACCGTATGGCTTGGCCTGAAGCGCGGGCAGCTGCAGCGCAACTACGTGTGGCGCTTTATCGAGCTCTGCAACGCCGGGCTGTCGGTGGATGAGATTAAACGCCAGGTGATGGAACCGGAAGAAGTGGCGATTGATTATCAGATTTAGGCGCTGGTTTGCCCGGTAGCGCTGCGCTGACCGGGCTCATCGCTTAGTTGAACGGATATTTTTTAAAGACCGCCTGTGATTCAAATGATTCGGCAGCCGCCTGAATCTCTCTAAAATCCGCTGCGTTAACGACGTGCGGAATCATCGACTGAATAAACGTCCAGACAACCGTGCTCGTGACGGCAACCTGATCGGGATCGGCGGAGGCCGGACGCGTCTTCAGCAAGGCATTCCATTCCCTGCAGGCCGCCAGCAGCTGGGTTGTAATGCGTTCGACCCATAAAGCGTGCTGCTTTTCCAACGGGCGCTGGTGGTGTTCATACACATTTTGCACGGCTTTCTCCGCGGCGGCGAGGATAAAGCCCAGCGTCTGAAGATCGTTTGCCAGCGCATCCGGCGCGACGGGCAGGAGCCTCCGCTCGGGTGCGGCCTGAGCCTCGAAATAATTCAGTATCAGCGACGAATCCATCAAACGTACTCCGTTATCCAGAATCAGCGTGGGCGCTTTTACCGCGGGGTTGATTCGGGAGAACGCTTCGAAAGTGCTAAAGACCGACAGCGGTTGGCTTTCAAACTCAACGCCATAAAGCTCAAGGGAGATCGCCACGCGCCGTACATAAGGTGAATCCATCATGCCAACAAGCTTAATCATCGTTCCCGTTTTCCTGTCTCTGTGAAATAACGCGTCATTGAAGAGGATGAACAGACAGTACAATACAAACTTCCTGGCGAATATCTTCAGTATCTTACCGTAAAGGTTAGTATTACTGACATGTGGGCAAGTTGCCGTTATACATCCAGCGCGGATAAGGGAGAGCTTTCATGTCGGATTTTCCACCCATTGCCAGTTTGCGAAGCTTTGAAGCCGTCGCCCGTCTTGGCAGCGTGACGCTGGCGGCGAAAGAACTCCATGTTACCCATTCCGCAATCAGCCAGCAGATCAAACTGCTGGAGGAGATGGTGGGCGTAAAGCTCTTTATCCGTCAGGGACGCGGGGTGCAGATCAACGAAGAAGGGCGGCTATATGCCTTACAGGTGCGCGAGGCGTTGAACCATATTGCGGATGCCACCCGGCTCGTACAGGTGAAGCCGAGAAAGCAGGAGCTGACGCTGGCGATGGTGCCGTCTTTTGGATGCCACTGGCTGTTGCCGCGTCTGGAACGCTTTCGGGCGAAATATCCGCTTATCACCCTTCGGATCCAGGCCAGCCTGACGGTCACCAGCCTGCAGCAGGAGGGGATAGACATCTCGATACGGATGGGGAAAGGAAACTGGGAAGGGAGTGAAAGCCAGTACCTTTTTTCCGATGAACTCATTGTGGTGGCCGCGCCTGGCTATAACGACGGTGTGTTGCCCGCTACGCCGGCTGAGATTGCAAAAAGTCATATTATTTTTTCCATGGAGTCGTGGAAAACGTGGTGCGTGAATGCGGGGCTGGAGAAAGAGATCGTGCCTGGCGGTTTATGCATTAACGACTCCAATATCATTATCGAAGCTGTTCGGCTCGGGAAAGGGATCGCGCTGGAGCGCCGCTCTCTGGTTCAGGATGCCATCACCCGGGGGGAACTGGTCCAGCTAACCTCCATTACCGCGCCGTATCCCTGGCCTTACTGGCTGGTGACAGCGCGGTCAACGGAGACGAAGCCGGAGGTGGCTCTTTTTGTCTCATGGCTGGATGAGGAGGTGGCGGCCTGGCGGCAGTTGACGGGCTGCTGAACTTTTTTCGATGCTGCTCGTAACAAAATGAATATCCAACAAGGGATACACAGAATTACTCCGGCACGCATTCAGTATTTCCGTAACCCCACAAGATTCTGCTTTTCCATCTCTGCATAATCATCGCTATAGCTTTGCATGTATATAGCTTTTGATCTATATTGGATGGGAGGCCTTGTGTGGGCAATTAACACGACGGACAGGTTTGATCGCTGGTTTACTTCGCTTGAAGATACCGAACGCGCCAGCGTACTTGCAGCCCTGCTTGTTTTGCGAGAGAAGGGGCCGGGTTTATCGAGACCCTACGCCGATACGCTTAAAGGCTCTCGTCACAGCAACATGAAAGAGCTACGTATTCAGAGTAAGGGCGATCCCTTGCGGGCGTTTTTCGCCTTTGATCCAAACCGCACGGGTATCGTGCTTTGTGCGGGCAATAAGGTCGGCAATGAAAGGCGATTCTACGATGAGATGCTTCTCGTTGCTGACCGGGAATTCACTCACTGGCTGAATACATTAAAAGAGAGGGAATAGCGCGATGGGAAGAACCCTTGAGCAGCTTATAGCGAATGAAAAGCCGGAGGTTGTCGCCAGCGCTCAGGCGATAGCAACGGATATTTTGCTCAACATTCATCTTGCTGAGTTACGCGAGAAAGTACAAAAAACGCAGGTAGAAATGGCGCAGGCGTTGGGTATCAGGCAACCTACCGTTGCGGTAATGGAAAAGCCCGGGCGCGATTTGAAACTCTCTTCTCTCAAGCGCTACGTTGAGGCGGCGGGCGGAAAGCTGCGGCTTGATGTGGAGCTGCCGGATGGCTCGCACTATGAGTTCGTGCTGTAGGGCAGAAAAGCAAAAAAACCTGCTTCAAAACCGCCAGCATGACCGTCACTCGCGGTGATGAACGAATAGATGCAGTTACTTATGGGTAGAAGTAGGGACATGCTGCTGCATCAATTCAACGATCCAATCAATAAAAACGCGCAGTTTGGCGTTAACGTGGCGGTTCGGCGGAAAGGCCAGATACAGGGGCATTGGATCAATACGCCAGTCTTCAAATAGCGGAATCAAGGAACCATATGCCTGATGTGCTGCCGCCATATATACGGGTAGCGCAATCACGCCTAATCCCGCGAGCCCGGCTTCGAGGTAGGCGTTGCCATCATCCACTGCAAGCACATAGCTTCCCGTGATTTCAATACGTACACTCTCACCGTTCAGTACCAGAGGATCAATCTTACCGGTGCGTGAGGACAAGAATCCCACTATGCGATGGTCCGTGTTTTCCAGCTCTCGCGGGTGCGCAGGGGCGCCGAGGCGTTCCACGTAGCTCGGTGCGACGTAAACACCGATTTGCAAATCGCCAACATGGCGTGCGATCAGGGACTGGTCATTGATTCCCCCGCCGCGCACGACGCAATCCACGTTGTCGCCGATCAGATCCACCACCCGGTCACTCACGCCCATGTCGAACTGGATATCAGGGTAGCGCGCGTGAAAAGCCGGTAGCGCGGGCACCAGCACCAGGCGGGCGAGAGGAGTGGGCACATCTACCCGTAGCCGTCCTCTGGGCGTAATTGCCGCACTGGACAGGCTGTTTTCAGCATCTTCCATGTCCGCCAGCAGGCGGATGACGCGCTCGTAGTAGACCGCGCCATCAGGAGTCACACCGAGCCTGCGGGTGGTGCGATGGAGCAGCTTTACGCGCAGGCGAGCTTCGAGCTGCTGAATAAGCTGCGTCACCGTGGTTTTGCTCATATGAAGCGTTTGGGCAGCCTTGGTGAAACTGCCAGCCTCCACCACGCGAGCAAAGGCGCGCATCGCATCGAAACGATCCATCCCAGGTCCTCTCTTTTCGCAGATTGTTTGGATATTACAAACAATGATGAACAAAGTCGCTTGTTTATCCGCCCGATCTGGCACCTGTAAAGTGTCTTTATGTTCACCGGGCAGATTTCGCCCCATTACAGAGGCACAAACATGACAACACGCGAAGCAGTTTTTCCATTAGGACGGCAGGCGCTCTACGAGCGTAATCGCTATTCACCCGCCATCAAATCTAACGGCTTCCTGTTTGTTTCGGGACAGGTAGGTAGCCGGGAGGATGGTTCGCCTGAAGAGGATCTCAACGCGCAGATCCGGCTGGCATTCGATAACCTTAATGCTGTTCTCGCAGCTGCGGGCTGCACGTTCGATGACGTGGTTGACGTTACCCTCTTTGTCGTCGATCCCGAGTCAAACCTCGACGCAATCTGGAGTATCCTGCCAGAATATTGGGGGGAAGCGCCTTACCCTACGTTGACTGGGATCGGCGTGACGTGGCTGTACGGATTCCAGTTTGAGATTAAGGTGATTGCCAGGCTGCCCTAAGCGACAGGAGCTTTTTGCCATACGGCAAATTATCCGAACGCAGAAAAGCAAAAAGCCTGCTTTAAAAGCAGGCTTTTCAAATTTGGCTC
>NZ_JUMS01000046.1:0-6858 GCF_001059415.1 Enterobacter sp. 940_PEND | reverse complement strand
CCGAGCGGTTGAAGGCACCGGTCTTGAAAACCGGCGACCCGAAAGGGTTCCAGAGTTCGAATCTCTGCGCTTCCGCCAGATATAAACCCCAGGTTACTCGTTAACCTGGGGTTTTTCTTTTGGATTTGCCGATCCGCCTCACACTTTTAAGTCCCTGCCATTTCCCTGTAAAAAACAGGCGTTATCATTCACCCTGTAAATATATTGCTATCTCTTACCGAGGCTTTGATGCTGGAGAATGTTTTCATCAGATAATCAGTTTCCCGCCCTTTTCAGGACGGACTGGTTATCGCTGCGCTTAAACCTTACGCGCGCACCTGCGGGTGTGGGCTCGTTTTTACGCATGATGATTACACAGGTTTTCCAGTATGAATTTATCCCGTCAGGAACAACGTACCTTACACGTTCTCGCCAAAGGTGGACGAATTGTGCACGTCCGCGACAGCTCTGGCCGCGTCACTTCCGTTGAGTGCTACACCCGTGAAGGGCTGGTGCTGAGCGACTGCACGCTTAGCGTCTTTAAAAAACTCCGCACCAAAAAGCTGATCCGATCCGTGAACGGGCAGCCATACCGCATCAACACCACCGGGCTGAACAACGTTCGCGCCCAGCTGGATAATCGCTAAGGAGCAGTGATGAATACACCTTACACAGATAGCTATGACCGCGCTTTTTTGCTCGACACCATGATGGGCCCAAACGCCATGCGGCTAACCGAGGAGCTGGTCGCTCAACTGCCGATCGCTCCAGGAATGCGCATTCTCGATCTCGGCTGTGGGAAAGGGATCTCTTCTATCCTGCTCGCCGAAAAATATGACGCCACGGTTTTTGCTGCCGATCTGTGGATTACGCCGGACGAAAATGCAGCACGTTTCAGCGAACGGGGTCTGGACGGAAAAATCTTTCCGCTGCGGGTTGATGCCACGAAAGCAATCCCGTTCGCGCATGACTACTTTGATCTGATCGTCAGCGTGGACGCATATCAATACTTCGGCAACAATGACGCCATGCTGGGTACTCTGCTACCTTTCCTGAAACCCGGCGGTCATATTGCCGTTGCCGTTCCCGGGTTTATCGGAGAGTACAGCGAAACGCATCTCCCGGATGTGGTTAAACCTTTCTGGACCTCAGAGTGGTATTTCTATCCGCTCTCCTGGTGGAAAGCACTGTGGGAAAAAGAGCCCGGTGCGGCGCTGACCACCGTACGGGAGATGGATACCTGCCAGCAGGCGTGGGATGAGTTTATGCAATGCGAGATCGCTCAGGAGATGATGGTGCCCATTATGGACGCGGGGGCCGGGGCGTATTTCAACATGATCCAGCTGGTGGCGCAGAAACGCCAGGGGGAATAAACAACGCCACCCAAGGGTGGCGTTAAACGTGGCCTTTATGAGCGGATAAAGGCCAAAATATCTGCGTTAATGGTATCCGCATGGGTGGTATGCATCCCGTGCGGGAAGCCCGGGTAAATTTTCAGTACGCTGTTCGCCAGCAGCTTGTCCTGCAGCAGGGCAGCATTCTTATACGGCACGACCTGATCGTCGTCGCCCTGCATCACCAGAACGGGAACCGTGATGGTCTTTAAATCTTCCGTCTGGTCGGTCTCTGAAAACGCCTTAATCCCCTCGTAGTGGGCCTTGGCGCTGCCGATCATTCCCTGACGCCACCAGTTCTGGATCGTCCCCTGTGAAACGTCCGCGCCATCCCGATTAAAGCCGTAGAACGGACCGCTGGCGACGTCGAGGTAAAACTGGGCGCGGTTAGCCGCCAGCGCTTTGCGGAAGCCGTCGAAAACCTCGATGGGCGTCCCGCCGGGGTTACCGTCCGTTTTGACCATCAGCGGCGGCACGGCGCTGACGAGCACCGCTTTGGCGACGCGCCCCTGCGGTTGCCCATACTGCGCAACATAGCGGGCGACCTGTCCGCCGCCGGTGGAGTGACCGACGTGCACGGCATTGCGCAGATCCAGGCTTTCAACCACGGCTGACGCGTCGGCCGCATAATGATCCATATCGTGGCCTTCACTCACCTGGTCCGAACGCCCGTGACCGCGACGATCGATAGCGATAACGCGATAGCCTTCTGCAAGGAAGAAGAGCATCTGGTTATCCCAGTCATCAGCACTGAGCGGCCAGCCGTGGTGGAAAACAATAGGCTGAGCCTCTTTTGGACCCCAGTCTTTGTAGTAAATATTGACGCCATCTTTCGTTGTTACGAATGCCATACCGCAGACTCCTCTGTTAAAGGCAAAACGTTCCCCGGCTGAGCGCACAGCGAATCATTAATGCCTTAATTAAGTTGGCTTTTTTCTGTTTCCCGTACCGACAGTACTCCTAAAGTGTAGGAGAAATAATAAAAGCAGTCGGTTTCATTCCTGTGAAAGGGAGCAGGACAGCATGCAGGGGGAGAGGGAAAGAATGAAGGCTCTGGAGAGATCCTCCTGAGCCTTCAGGGCTGCATTAACAGCAGGGGCGTTTAGCGGTTTTCTTCAATATAGCGGGCCAGGTCTGCCGGGGTTTTTAGCACCGTCGCCACGTCAGTTGGCGGGATCGTGCAGCCGTAAACGTCCTGCACTTCCAGCACCATATCGACCGCCAGGATGGAGTCGAGAATGTCAGATTCAATCAGTTCATCGTGAAAGCCCACCTTACGGGATAACACTTTTTCGAACAGGGCGAGAATTTCTTGTTCCATAATTTTTCCTGGAGTCATTAATTTGTGCGGGCGTAAGCGTCCAGCAGCTTGAGGTCAATTTTGCCGTTAGGATTCAGCGGCAAAGCGTCTTGTACGATAATTTGTGAAGGCACCATATAGTGCGGTACCACCTTCGACAGCGATGTTTTGATGGTGTCCGGCGCCATATCCGTCACGCAGAACGCGGCAATGCGCAGCACGCTGCCGCAGGATTTCATCAGCGGCAGGACCACCGCTTCGTTGATGCCGGACATGGCCAGCAGGCGGTTCTCGATCTCGTTGATTTCGATACGGTAACCGTTCAGTTTGACCTGGCTGTCGTTGCGGCCCTGGCAGTAAATAAGCCCCGCTTCATAGCCCAGATCGCCGGTCCGGTAGCCGCGAAACGCTTCATCTTCCCGACGGAGTAATTTCGCCGCGTTTTCCTGCGGCAGGCCGAGATAGCCGCGCATGACGTTTTTACCCCAGATAATTAGCTCGCCGTCGGCGGAAATTTCCATTTTGCTCTCAGGCATCATGACTCCGACCGGCAGCACGGCGCTGTCGCTGTTCAGGATCGCATCAGTGATTTCAACCACGGTCGTCGCGATGGTCGCTTCCGTAGGGCCATAGGAGTTAATGATTTTGGCCTGCGGGAAACGGCGGCGGAGCTGTTTAACCAGCGCCTTATTTAACACTTCACCAATGAAGATAAAGACGCTCAGCGCTGGCAAATACTCGCTGTTGAACTGCGGGGAAAGCAGCTGCTGGTATGCAAAAGAGGGGGTCGAAATCCAGGCGGAGACCGCGCTGCTTTTCAGTCGTTCCAGCCAGTTCTCTTTCTGAATGTCCTCTTTGGCGTTCAGCACGATGTGCCCGCCCATCGCCAGATTGGCCAGCAAAGGGATGAGGGAGAGGTCAAAGCTGAATACCGCGTGGTTCATCAGGACCGGTTTTTCCGGCAGTGAAAAGTCCTGGCTGACCCATTTCATGAAGTGCCATACGCTTTCACGCCCAATCTGCACGCCTTTAGGTTTACCTGTGCTGCCTGAAGTAAACATGATGTAGGCCAGATCCTGCTCCTCCAGTACCTTGCCCGGTTCCCCGGTGGCGATGAACTGCCGGGTCGCCACGTCGTAATAGTAAGGGGCGCTGGCCAGATGGCAGATCTCCCGAAGGCGCTCCTGCGGATAGATGCAGTCCACCGGGATGTACGGAATGTTGTGCAGCAGGCAGCTATAAATCGCCACGGCGAACTCGGCCTGCTGGTGTCCGTACAATACGACCGGCGTACCGGCAACAGGCTGGCAGCGCTGATAGCGCTGCGCCCAGTCCGTCACGGCAGCGGAAAGCTGTAGCCAGCTTAAGGCTTCGTCGCTGCCGCTGATGGCCAGCTGCTGCGGGGAGGCGGGATCGCATAATGCCGCACGTAAGAAATCCTGCAGTTCCTGAAGATCGGAGTGATTTTTCATAGAGGTGACATTCCACTAAAGATGTAAAGGGATCCCGCGGCGCTTCCCAGCGTCAGAATTCGCCCTAAAAACGCAACGGCCGGATACTGCAAGCCGCGGTGCAATGCCGGGCTGCGTTTGGATGACCACAGCAGCATGTTGTGAGCGACGGAAATCGCGCCAAACAGCGCGCCGCTGATGACGTAATGGCGCTCCAGGCCATTCCATGCCCCCATGCAGAACAGGGTGCAAAAAATACCGATATTTTGCGCCAGCGTTTTGTTCTGACGGAAAAAGTTGAACTTCATCAGGTTCATATAAACGGGCATAAAGACCACATCGCGCAGCCATTCAGACAGGCTGATGTGGAAGCGGCGCCAGAAATCCTGCGGGTTCTTTGCCAGAATCGGCATATTGAAGTTTGCCGGGATGTTGAGCCCAAACAGGCGGCCTGCGCCGGTGGCCATATTGCTGTAGCCCGCAAAATCAAAGTACAGGTAGGTGCTGTAGGCAATCGACATCACCACGCCCACGGTCAGCGTAAACGGCTTATGGCTCCAGGGCTGCACGACAAGCGAATCAATCAGCATGGCAAACAGGAACTTCTGGACAATGCCGGTAATGATTTGCTCTAACGCGACTAAAAACTGTCCACGGTTAAGGGCAAATACGGGCTTGCTGACGTCACTCATCCATGTCCGCCAGCGGTACATTGGGCCGGCAAGGATAATAAAGGGCATAAACAGATAGCAGAAATAGTGCAGGAAATTCTGCCCTTCTTTTTTACTGCGATAGAGCAGCACGTCCACCGCGCGGAACGTCATAAAAGAGAGGCCGATCATGCCCCAGTGGTTATTTAAATGTAATTTCACCAGCAGCAACGGCAATAATGTCAGAACGATTGCCTGCCACGTTTTTAACCATCCCTTCTCTTTTAGCGTGGCAAAAACATAAAAGCTGAAAAAAACGGCGGCGGGGACAATATAATCACCCTGAAATATATATCCCCATCCCAGCGCCGTCAGCACCGATAGCGCAGATAACCAGGTCAGACGATGGCGTAATACGCGATTGACCAGCGCAAACGCCAGCGCGGATGAAAATAAATAAACAAAAAACATTCCTGAGCTGTACATCATTCGGCCTCAGAACTTTTGATATTCAAAATGCAGCTGCATACTCATGCTGTCATCGACAGAGGTCCACGCGACGATGGTAATCGCCAGCAGGAGATAAAGGAAAAAAAGACGGATCGCGATTTTCATTATTTAAAACTCTGTGCAATAAAGCGAATCATAGGAACCCAGGCCAGTTCGGAAGGGTGCAAACGATCCCAGTTCCAGCCATTTTGATAAGGCATGGCGTACATATCTAAATACGGGATCTGGTTCTTTTCCAGAATGGTTTTAATTTGCTTATCAACCGGACGGAAGGTATCGGTATTGTAAAGCGCCCAGGGGTTAACCGGGTCGACGATAGCAATCACCTGCACGTGACGTTCTTTCAACAGCTGGACGGTTTTACTGAACGCGGCGATTTGCGCAGGCACGACGGGCGTGTCATCCCACTGTTGCCGCGTACCGTCCTCCTCGTAAATCGTTTTGTCCATCCACAGCGTGGCCGCGCTCTGCTGGCGTTTTTTATTTAACTCGCGCGCATTCGCCAGCTCTTTATCCCAGTCGGGAGCAATGTGGGCGGCTGTCTGCGGAGGCCACGGCTGTACCGCCTGGGGTGTGACGTTGAGCAGCGCCAGCCAGTCGTTTTTTATCAGGGTACAGACGTTGGCAAACTGGAAGCTCAGTTCGTCCCATATCAGATCGGGGTGCCAGCCAAAGACCCGCATTTGGCCAAAGGTTAAATGGCTTATTTCTTTACTATCAATATGCTTTAAATAATTAACCAGCAGCGGGCGCGCCTGCGGATCCTTCATCAGTGGATTAAAAATAGAGCCGGGGAAATTATCGGCATAAATAGCCGGTGGCAGCCCTTTTGAGTAAAAGCTGTCAGGTGCCAGAAGCAAAACAACTTTACTGTTTGCGTTAAGGCTATTTTTAAAACGAGAGAACAGTAAAAATTGCGTTTCATCATCGACGAACGCATCGCCATACGCCACGACGGGTTTGTGCAATTGCTTATTAAAGTAATTATATACGGCGTAATGTTCATCTTCTGAGGTGGCAACCTCAGACGCGCCAATGAAGAAAATAGCATTCCCTTCTAATGCATGGGAAATAGTTGCAATTTTTTCCGCTTGTTCTTTAGGCGTGCCCGCCATTGATTTTATCAGCGGCTGGAAGGTGAGGGGCGGATTGAAGCTCGTCACCAGCGGGTGAACACAAAGGAACAAAATGGCCAGGGTCGCCATCAGGATATGTAAGCAAAGCGTATTTTTGATTTTCATCATCAACCCGTAACACTGCATGGCAGTAATGTCTAAAATCTGCGGGAATTCAGATTTATAACAATTACACAACAAATGACCTTCTATTTTTGAGGCATTCTATACCAGAGCGATTTAAAAGGATGAGCGTTGCTATGTTACGGTATGTACAAGGTCGAGGTGAGTGACGTGAGAGCAGCGTATGGGTGATTTTTGCGCAGTCAAACGCCGGTGGGTAAAAATAGAAAAATTCCTGCTTTACAAGGCGCTAATAGATGTTTATAGTGCGCCTCACTTTGGAAGCGTGGCCGAGCGGTTGAAGGCACCGGTCTTGAAAACCGGCGACCCGAAAGG